>CAMLHU010000335.1 GCA_946479825.1 uncultured Gemmatimonadota bacterium | reverse complement strand
CGTTCAGCGACTGGATGTCCTGGAGTTCGTGGACGTAGCGGAGGTCCCCGGTGTCGATCTTCCCCTCGGCGAGCGCGTAGAACATGAACGCGTCGTCGGAGTCGGGGCTGTGGGCGACGTGGATGGTCCTGGTCATGGGTTCCCGTGCCGTGGCTCAGCGCTTCGCGGCGAGGCCGCTGTCGGCGGCCTGCTTGAACGCGTCGAGCAGCGGCTTGTGGTCGGTGTACTCGGGGCGCGCCTTCCGGGACTCGGCCGGGTAGTGGGCCAGGAAGTCCTTGAACGCGGCGTCCCGCAGGGTCGCGTCGCCCTGGAACTCGGCGACGGTGCCCCGGATGATCGGGGCGAAGAGGTCGCCCGGCGCGACCTTGGCGATGGTGTCGGCCAGGGACAGCGCGCCGACGAAGTCGCCCACCTGGGCCCGGAGGATCGCGGCGTGGTAGCGGTCGTCCACGGTCGGGACGGGGAGCTGGGCGTAGGCCTCGAGCGCCATCGGGGTGAAGTTGATGACGGTGGAGGTGTCGCCCTGGTCGCCGGCGCGCATGATGCGGTCGTTGAGGCGGACGAAGCGCTCTTCCGGCGTCATCTTGCTGATGTCGGGCGCCGGGCCGAGCGACGAGCCGGCGAACGGGGCCGCGGCGTCGGCGGTGCCGAGGCTGGTGTCGGGGCGCGCCGGCATATGGACGCCGGCGAGCACCTTATAGGCCACCGCACCGACCAGCACCAGCGCCAGCACGCCGGCCACGATCCACGCCGTGCGCTCCGAAGCGCCCCCCGCGCGGGGACGGGCCCCGACGGCGGTGCCGCACCGATGACAGAACTTGGCGCCGGCGGTGAGCTGCGCCTGGCACCGGCCACAAGTGACCGGACCGAGCGCGTGGCCGCAGCTGGCGCAGAAGTTCCCGGTGGCGGCGGCGCCGCAGTTCGGGCAGGGCTGGGTCGGGGCGGTCATCGGCGGTCCGGTCTCGGGGGCGGGGGCAATGTACACCCTTCCCCCGGCCCGCCGGGAGCCGCCCGCTGGCGCGGTCCTGCCGCTCGCATTAGCGTCCACCCATCAGGAGGTGCGATGGGTCACCCCCATATCCCCCCCCAGGCGCCGGTCCCGAGCGCCCCGCTCGCGCGGCACCTGGGCGACCTCACCCGGAACGACAGCCGCTGGGGCGTCTATCTCGAGACCCGGCAGCAGGCCCCCACCTGGGCCGGCCGGCTCCACTTCGTGAACGGCACCCGCCACAAGTCCACCGGCTGGATCTTCATCGAATGGAGCGAGACGGCCCTCGTCGAACGCTTCAACGATTTCAGCCCGGTGGAGCTGTGGCGGATGGTGGAGAGCCTCCCGTAGGTGAACAGGGAACGGTGAAGCGTGAACGGGCGAATGTCGGCCCACCCGTTCACCGTTGACCGTTCGCCGTTCACGCCGTCCGCCCAACATGCCCGCAGCCTATCTCTTCGACCTCGACGGTACCCTCTACACCGACGGCGGCCCGGTCCCCGGCGCCGCGGAGACGCTGGACCGTCTCCGCCGCGAGCGGATCCCGTTCCGGTTCGTCACCAACACCTCGCGCCGGCCGCGCGCCGCGCTGGTGGAGCGCCTGCGGAGCTACGGACTCCCGGCGGAGGCGGGCCACGTGGTGACGGCGGTGCTGGCCGCGGCCGAGCTGGCGCGCTCGCGCAGCTGCCACGTGGTGATGCCGTTCGTGGCGCCGCAGACGCTTCCCGACCTGGGCGAGTTCGAGCTCGTCGGCGGCACATCCGGCCGGCCGGCGGACGGGGCGCGGCCGGACGCGGTGATCGTCGGCGACCTGGGCGACTCGTGGACCTACCGGCTGATGCTCGAGGCGTTCCGCGCGGTGATGGCGGGGGCCGAGCTCATCGCCCTCTCGCGCGACCGCTACTGGCTTCGCGGCGACGGGCTGGCGCTCGACGCGGGGCCGTTCGTGACCGCGATCGAATACGCCACCGGCGCCGAAGCGCGGGTCGCCGGCAAGCCGAGCCCGGAGTTCTTCGAGGCGGCGGTGCGCTCCCTGGGGCTGGGCGACGACGTGCCGCGCCGCGAGATCACGATGGTGGGCGACGACCTGTGGGCCGACGTGCGCGGCGCCCAGGAGGCCGGCCTCTCCGGCTGGCTGGTGCGGACCGGCAAGTACCGCCCCGACGTCGTCGCCCGCAGCGGCATCACCCCCGACCGCATCGTCGGCTCGGTGGCCGACCTCTGACGATCCCTCCCGGAGCACCCGACCGATGACCGACCCGACACCCGACACCCCGCCGGCCCCACCGCCATCGACGTGGCGCCACCGATTCAAGGTCGCGTTCTGGATCATCGTGGTGACGCCGGTCGTGGCGTTCGCGCTCTATACCTGGAGCGCGCTCAGCTTCAGCTATTCGAAGGGCGAGCGCGCCGGCATCATCCAGAAGTTCTCCCGCAAGGGGTGGCTCTGCCGGACCTGGGAGGGCGAGATCGCGATGACCACCGTGCCGGGCTCGGCGCCGGTGCTGTGGCAGTTCA
>CAMLHU010000334.1 GCA_946479825.1 uncultured Gemmatimonadota bacterium | reverse complement strand
CTCGCCGCTCATCACCGACACGGTCGCCGTGCCGGCGGTGGATATTTCCGCGACTGACGTCCGCCGGCGGGTGGCCGCCGGACGCTCGATCCGTTACCTGGTGCCCGATCGCGTGGCGGACTACGTCGCCGCGCACGGGCTGTATCGCACGGAAGGCCAATGATCGTCGATCGCATCGTCACCGCCGTCATCGGGACCCGGTTCCAGCGCGAGCAGAAGCGGATCCGGCCGATCGTCGCGGCGATCCACGCCGCCGAGGCGCGGCTCAAGGAGCTCCCCGACGCGGAGATCCAGGGCCAGACCGCGGCGTTCCGCGCCCGGATCGAGGAGCGCACCGCGGCGCTGCGGCAGGAGGCCGAGCAGCTGCGGGCGGCCAAGCACACCTGTCCCGACCCCGCGGAGCGGCTCCGGCTCGACGAGCAGCTCGGCCGGGTGGAGACCCAGTACCGGAAGGCGCTGGCCGCGACGCTCGACGAGATCCTGCCCGAGGCGTTCGCGACCGTGCGCGAGGCGTGCCGCCGGCTGCTCGGGTCGCCGGTGTCCGTCACCGGCCACGAGCTCACCTGGGACATGGTCCCGTACGACGTGCAGCTCATCGGCGGGATCGTGCTGCACCAGGGGAAGATCGCCGAGATGGCGACCGGCGAGGGCAAGACCCTCGTGGCCACGCTCCCGGTGTACCTCAACGCGCTCCCCGGCCGGGGCGTGCACGTCGTCACCGTCAACAACTACCTGGCCCGCCGCGACTCGCAGTGGATGGGCCACGTCTACCGGTGGCTCGGCCTGACCGTCGGGTGCCTCGACGACACCGAGCCCGGCACGCCCGAGCGCCGCGCGGCCTACCTGGCCGACATCACCTACGGCACCAACAACGAGTTCGGCTTCGACTACCTGCGCGACAACATGGTGTTCCACCTGGACCAGCGGGTCCAGCGGGAGCACGTGTACGCCATCATCGACGAGGTGGACTCGATCCTCATCGACGAGGCGCGGACGCCGCTCATCATCTCGGGCCCGGTGGGGCACGAGGAGAACGCGGTGTACGCCCAGCACAACCGGCAGGTGCTGGAGCTGGTGCGGCGGCAGAACACGGTGGTGAGCGAGCTCCTGAGCGAGGGTGAGGCCGCGCTCCCCGACCCCAGGCGCGCCCGCGAGGCGGGCCTCAAGCTCTACCAGGCCCAGCTCGGCAGCCCCAAGAACTCGCGGCTCCTCAAGCTCCTCAACGAGACCGGCGTCAAGCAGCTGGTGCAGAAGGCGGAGCTCGAGGCCATCGCCGACAAGAAGCTGCCGGCCAAGCAGCGCCAGTTCGGCGACCTCGAGGAGCCGCTCTTCTTCGTGCTCGACGAGAAGGGCCACTCGGTCCACCTGACCGACCGGGGGGCGGCGGCGCTCTCGCCCAACGACCCGGCGCTCTTCGTGGTGCCCGACATCTCGGAGGCGGTCCACGCCATCGAGAAGGACCCCGACCTCGAGCCGCGCGAGCGGGCCGAGCGCCGGCAGGCCATCGAGGCCGACTACGCCCGGAAGAGCGAGCAGCTCCACGTCATCCATAAGCTGCTCCAGGCCCACGCGCTCTACGAGCGCGAGGTGGACTACCTGGTGCAGGACGGCCAGGTGGTGATCGTGGACGAGTTCACCGGCCGCACCATGCCCGGGCGCCGGTGGGCCGACGGCCTGCACCAGGCGGTCGAGGCCAAGGAAGGGGTGCAGGTGAAGGGGGAGACCCAGACCCTCGCCACCGTCACCATCCAGAACTACTTCCGGATGTACGAGAAGCTCTCGGGCATGACCGGCACCGCCGAGACGGAGGAGAACGAGTTCTTCCAGATCTACGGGCTCGAGGTGATGGTCATCCCGACCAACAAGCCGATCCGGCGCAACGACGAGCCCGACCGGATCTACCGGACCCGGCGGGAGAAGTACAACGCCATCCTGGACGAGGTGGAGCGGCTGCACCAGGACGGGCTGCCGGTGCTGATCGGCACGGTCAACGTGGACGTGTCGGAGAGCCTCTCGCGCCAGCTCAAGCGGCGCGGGCTCCGGCACGAGGTCCTCAACGCCCAGTATCACCAGCGCGAGGCCGAGATCGTCGCCAAGGCGGGCTTCCGCAGCGCGATCACGATCGCGACCAACATGGCCGGCCGCGGGACCGACATCAAGCTCGGCCCCGACGTCGAGAAGACGGCCGACGCCTCGGGCCTGCAGATCATCGGCACCGAGCGCCACGAGTCGCGCCGGATCGACCGCCAGCTGCGCGGCCGCTCGGGCCGCCAGGGCGACCCCGGCCGGTCGGTGTTCTTCCTCTCGCTCGAAGACGACCTGATGCGGCTCTTCGGCACCGACCGGATCGCCGCCTGGATGGACAAGAGCGGGGCGGAGGAGGGCGAGGTCATCACCGGACGGCTGGTGACCGGCGCCATCGGCCAGGCCCAGAAGCGGGTCGAGCTGCAGAACTTCCAGGCCCGCAAGCGGCTGCTCGAGTACGACGACGTGATGAACCAGCAGCGCGAGGTGATCT
>CAMLHU010000333.1 GCA_946479825.1 uncultured Gemmatimonadota bacterium | reverse complement strand
ACCGTCGGCACCCCCGCCTCCTTGGCGAGCCGCCGGGCGGTGGCCTTGTCGCCCATCGAGCGGATCTGCTCGGGGGTGGGCCCGATGAAGGTGAGCCCCGAGGCGCCGACCGTCTCGGCGAACTCGGCGTTCTCGGCCAGGAAGCCGTAGCCCGGGTGCACCGCGTCGGCGCCGGTGATCTCGGCGGCGGCGATGAGCCGCGGCACCACCAGGTAGCTCTCGCGCGAGGGCCCGGGCCCAATGCAGACGTCGTCGTCGGCGAACCGCACCGCGAGCGAGTCGCGGTCGGCCGTGGAGTACACGGCCACCGTCTCGAGGCCCAGTTCCTTGCAGGCGCGGATGACCCGCAGCGCGATCTCGCCGCGGTTGGCGATCAGGACTTTCTTGAACATCAGCTGGTCAGGCCCTCGATCCCGCCGCTCGCGTCGCCCGAGAAGGTCCGGTCGGACGCCGACCCGATCCCGGAGGCGCGCAGCGCGAACTCGCTCGGGTTGCTGGCGTAGAAGAGGGCGCTCTCGTACGACACCGCCCCCTGCTGGTACCAGGACATGAGCGACTGGTCGAACGACTGCATCCCGTAGCTCACCGTGCCCTCCGCGATCAGGTCGGGGATGGCGAGCGCCTTCTCCATGTCGCGGATGTTGTCGGCCACGGCGGCGGTGTTGATGAGCACCTCGCACATCGGCACCCGGCCGGTGCCGTCCTTCTTGGGCACCAGGCGGAGGCAGATCACCGCCGCGAGCGCCGTCGAGAGGAGCGAGCGCACCTCGGCGTGCTCGTGCGGCGGGTAGAACGAGATGACGCGGCTGATGGTCTGGGTGGCGTCGGTGGTGTGGAGCGTGCTGAACACCAGGTGGCCGGTGTCGGCCGCCTTGAGCGCGGTGTCGAGCGTCTCCTTGTCGCGGATCTCGCCGATCAGGATGACGTCGGGGTCCTGCCGCAGCACCGACTTGAGCGCGCTCTGGAACGAGAGCGTGTCGGTCCCCACCTCGCGCTGCGAGATGTTGGCCATCTGGTCGCGGTGCAGGAACTCGATCGGGTCCTCGATCGTGATGATGTTGACCCGCTCGCTCAGGTTGATGTGGTTGATCATCGCCGCGAGCGCGGTGGACTTGCCTGACCCGGTCACGCCGGTGACCAGGATGAGCCCCCGCGGCTTGAGCGCCACCTCCTCGAGCACCTCGGGGAGGAGCAGCTCCTTGACCGTCTTCACCTCGTACGGGATGGCCCGGAAGGCGAAGGCGAGGGTGCCGCGCTGCTGGTACACGTTGGTCCGGAACCGCCCGACCCCCGGCACGCCGATGGCGAAGTCCGCCTCCTTCTTCTCGGCGAACTCCTTCACCTGCCGCGGCGTCATGATCTGCTCCGCCAGGGTCTTGAGCTCCTCGGGACGGAGCGGCGGCATCTCGAGCGGCGTGAGGTCGCCGTTGAGCCGGATGGTGGGCGGCCGGCCGACCTTGAGCAGGAGGTCGGAACCCCCGCGCTGCACCATCTGGGTGATGGCGCCCTTGAAGTTGAAGGCGGGACCCGCCGGGGCCGCGGCCTTCGGCGCGGGGGCCGGGGTCTCAGCCATTGGGGTCCACCCGGTAGAGCACCTGGCCGAACTCGACCGGCTGGCCGTCCTCCACGCACACCTCGCGGACCACGCCCGTCACCTCGGCCTCGATCTCGTTCATGATCTTCATCGCCTCGATGATGCAGACGGTCTGCCCCGGCGTCACCCGCGTGCCGACCTTGGCGTACGCCTCGGCGCCCGGCTCGGGGGCCTTGTAGAAGGTCCCCACCATCGGCGACTTGATCTCCTTGAGCGCCGACACCGGCTTCTCGGCCGCGGGCGGCGCGGCGGCGGGCGCGGGCGCCGCGGCGGCGGCGGGGGCCGGCGCGTGCGCGTGCATCATCGGCGCGGGCATCGCGGGCGCCATCGGCATCATCGCCCCCTGCGAGCCGTAGCGCGTGACGACGACGCCGCGCCCGAACCAGCCGCGGACCTCGATGGAACCGACTTCGGGCGCTTCGCGCAGCAGGCGCGCCAGCCGCTCGATCTCGGAGATGTTCAAAGCCCCTCCTTGAGGCCGTATCCTGCGGTCTGAACTACAGCTCGACCAGGGCGGTGCGCCCGTCGGACAGGAGCTCGGGCCCCGCGGGCCCCAGCCACACGTCGTCCTCGAGCCGCACCCCGCCCCAGCCGGGAAGATAGATGCCCGGCTCGACCGTCACCACCGCGCCCACGGGGAGCGCGGTCTCGCTCGCGGCGCTCAACCGCGGCGCCTCGTGCACCTCGAGGCCCAGCCCGTGGCCCAGCGAATGCCCGAATGCCTCGCCGAACCCCCGCTGCGCGATCGGGTCCCGCGCCAGCGCGTCGGCCTCCCGCCCGGTCATCCCCGCCCGCACCCCGTCGCGCGCCCGGCGCTGCGCCGCCTCGACCAGCGCGTACACGGTCCGCTGCCGCTCGTCCGCCCGCCCGACCACGAAGGTGCGGGTCAGGTCGGAGCAGTAGCCGTCGAGCTGGGCGCCGAAGT
>CAMLHU010000332.1 GCA_946479825.1 uncultured Gemmatimonadota bacterium | reverse complement strand
CCTGCTGCGCTTCCTGGCCGACCGGCTCGGGGTGACGCGCGGGGCGGTCGCGCTCCTGAGCGGGCAGACCGGCCGGTCGAAGCGGGTGGAGATCACCGGGATCGACGTGGCGACGGCGGCGGACCGGCTCGCGGATCGCGGATGACCACCTCCCACGCTATATTCCGTCCGACAACCGATCCTCGTGGCGATTTGCGCGCGCTTGCGGCCACGTAAAACAACCAGCTAAAACGCCCCCGTTCCCGGAGCCGTTTTGGCGTCCGGGATCTTTCTTATGCCCGACACCCCGCACCCCATCCACGCCCTGCTCCGCGACCGCATCCTTGTCCTCGACGGGGCGATGGGGACGATGCTGCAGCGGCTCGGCCTCGCCGAGGCCGATTTCCGGGGCGCACGCTTTCGCGCCCACCCGCACGACCTCCGCGGCAACAACGACCTCCTCAACCTCACCCGCCCCGACGCGGTCCGCGACATCCATCGCGCCTACCTCGACGCCGGCGCGGACATCGTCGAGACCAACACCTTCAATGCCACGGCGATCTCGCAGGCCGACTACGGCCTGGAGGCGCTGGCGCGCGAACTGAGCGCGGCCGGCGCCCGCCTGGCCCGCGAGGCGGCGGATGACGCGATGCGCCGCGACCCCGCCCGGCCCAGGTTCGTGGCGGGGGTGCTGGGGCCGACCAACCGCACCGCGTCGCTCTCCCCCGACGTCAACGATCCCGGCGCGCGGAAGGTCACCTTCGACGAGCTGGTGACGGCGTACCGCGAGAACGCCGCCGGGCTCCTCGAGGGCGGCGCCGACCTGCTGCTGGTCGAGACGGTCTTCGACACCCTGAACTGCAAGGCGGCGCTCTTCGCCATCGAGGAGGAGTTCGCCGCACGCGGCGCCCGGGTGCCGCTGATGGTCTCGGCCACCATCACCGACCGGAGCGGCCGCACCCTCTCCGGCCAGACGGTCGAGGCGTTCTGGGTCTCGATCGCGCACGCCGCCCCGCTCGTGGTGGGGCTCAACTGCGCGCTCGGCCCCCGCGAGCTCGCGCCGCACGTCCGCGAACTGGCCCGCGTGACCCCGGCGCTGGTCTCGGTGCACCCGAACGCCGGCCTCCCGAACGCCTTCGGCGGCTACGACGAGACCCCCGAGGCGATGGCGACGGTCCTCCGGCAGTTCGCGGCGGAGGGGCTGGTCAATATCGTGGGCGGCTGCTGCGGCACCACGCCCGACCACATCCGCGCCATCGCCGAGGCGGTGCGCGGCCTTCCGCCCCGCCGGCCGCCCGCGCTCGTGGCCCGTCTCCGCCTCTCCGGCCTCGACCCCTTCGTGCTCGGCCCCGACACGCTCTTCGTCAACATCGGGGAGCGGACCAACGTCACCGGCTCGCGCCGCTTCGCCCGGCTCATCGAGGCCGGCGACTACGCCGGCGCGCTCGACGTGGCGCGACAGCAGGTGGCGAACGGCGCCCAGCTCCTCGACATCAACTTCGACGAGGCGATGCTCGACTCCCCCCGCGCGATGGAGCGGTTCCTCCGGCTGCTCGCCGCGGAGCCGGACATCGCGCGCGTGCCGGTGGTGATCGACTCCTCGCGCTGGGACGTGATCGAGGCGGGGCTCCGGAACGTGCAGGGCAAGGCGGTGGTGAACTCGCTCTCGCTCAAGGAGGGCGAGGCCGAGTTCCTGCGACAGGCGGCGCTGGTCCGGCGTCACGGCGCCGCCGCCATCGTGATGGCGTTCGACGAGCAGGGCCAGGCCGACACGGTGGAGCGCCGGGTGGCGGTCTGCACCCGGGCCGTCCGCCTCCTCACGGAGCGCGCCGGATTCCCCGCCGAGGACGTGATCCTCGACCCCAACATCTTCGCCATCGGGACCGGGATCGAGGCCCACGCCCGCTACGCGCTCGACTACCTCGAGGCCACCCGCCGGCTCAAGGCGACGCTCCCGGCGGTGCACGTGAGCGGCGGGCTCAGCAACCTCTCGTTCGCCTTTCGCGGCAACGACCCGCTCCGCGAGGCGATCCACTCGGTCTTCCTCTACCACGCCATCGCCGCGGGGATGGACCTCGGCATCGTGAACGCCGGGGCCCTCCCGATCTACGAGGACATCCCGCCCGACCTCCGCGAGCGGGTGGAGGACCTCGTTCTCGACCGCCGCCCCGACGCCACCGAACGGCTGCTCGAGGTGGCCCACGACCTTCGCGGCCGCGGCGACGCCGGCGAGGGACCGGCCGAGTGGCGCGGGCTCCCGGTGGCGGAACGCCTGAGCTACGCGCTGGTCCACGGGATCGACGAATACGTCGTGGCCGACACCGAGGAGGCGCGGCTTGCGGCCGCCCACCCGATCGAGGTGATCGAGGGGCCGCTGATGGCGGGGATGAACGTGGTGGGCGACCTCTTCGGCGCCGGCAAGATGTTCCTGCCGCAGGTGGTGAAGAGCGCCCGCGTGATGAAGCGCGCGGTGGCCCACCTGGTGCCCTACCTCGAGGCCGAAAAGGCCCGCCGCCCCGACGCGCGACCGGCGGGCAAGGTCCTGCTCGCCACGGTGAAGGGCGACGTGCACGACATCGGCAAGAACATCGTCGGCG
>CAMLHU010000331.1 GCA_946479825.1 uncultured Gemmatimonadota bacterium | reverse complement strand
TGGTGATGGACGGCTAGGTCACCGACGAGCTGCACGGGCTGTCGGCCCGCGAGGCGGTGGATTTCGCGGTGGCCCAGGCCAACGCGCCCCTCAACCCCGACGGCTCGTTCCAGGACGAGCTGGTGCTCTGCCGCCGGGCCGACGACTACCCGCTGCTCGCCCCGGAGCGGATCGAGTACATGGACGTGGCGCCGGAGCAGCTCGTCTCCATCGCCGCGGCCCTGATCCCGTTCCTCGAGCACGACGACGCCAACCGCGCGCTGATGGGCTCGAACATGCAGCGCCAGAGCGTGCCGCTGCTCTTCCCGCAGGCCCCGCTGGTCGGGACCGGGCTCGAGGCCAAGGTGGCCGCCGACTCCGGCGCCGTCATCGCGGCCCGCCGGGCCGGCACGATCACCCGCGTCACCGCCGACGAGATCATCGTCGACGCCGGGCGGGCGGCGCTCACCTCCGACGCCCCGCTCGCGCGGCTCGGCCAGTTCGACCGCTACCGGGTCAAGAAGTACTGGCGCACCAACCAGGACACCGCCATCAACCAGCGGCCGCTGGTGCAGGTGGGCCAGCAGGTCGCGGCCGGGCAGGTCATCGCCGACGGCGCCGCCACCGAGGCGGGCGAGCTCGCCCTCGGCAGCAACGTGCTGGTGGCGTTCATGCCCTGGTACGGCCACAACTTCGAGGACGCGATCATCCTCTCGGAGCGCCTGGTCAAGGACGACGTGTACTCGTCGATCCACATCCAGGAGCTCGAGCTCCACGTCCGCGACACCAAGCGCGGCCAGGAGGAGATCACCCGCGAGATCCCGAACGTGGCCGACGAGTCCCTCGTGGACATCGACGACCGCGGCATCGTCCGGATCGGCGCCCACGTGAAGCCGGGCGACATCCTGGTCGGCAAGATCACGCCGAAGGGCGAGACCGAGCTCTCCCCCGAGGAGAAGCTGCTGACCGCGATCTTCGGCGAGAAGGCCAAGGACGTGAAGGACTCCTCGCTCAAGGTGCCGCCGGGGATGAAGGGCGTCGTGATCGACGTCAAGATCTTCAGCCGCGTCGAGGACCGCGTGGTCGAGAAGGACCGCGGCGAGCGCATCGGCGAGGTCCGGCGGATCGAGAACGAGGAGAAGGCCCGCATCAACGCCGTCCTCTTCGAGGAACTGGCGCACCTGCTCCAGGGCCAGGAAGTGGCGCTGATGCTCAAGGCGGGCACGGTGGAGGAGTACCGTCCGCAGGGCACCAAGCTCACGAAGGAGGTCCTGGCCGGGATCGACTTCGCCGACGTGGACCTCAAGACGCTCCGCGTGGCCGGCAAGGCGGCGCAGGACCGGGTCCGCGCGGCGGTGGACGCGGCCGCGCGCGAACGCGCCAAGGTCGAGGAGAAGTCGGAAGACCAGATCGACAAGATCCTCCAGCCGGACGAGCTGCCCCCGGGCGTCATCCAGCTGGTCAAGGTGTACATCGCCGAGAAGCGCAAGATCTCGGTGGGCGACAAGATGGCCGGCCGCCACGGGAACAAGGGCATCGTCGCCCGGATCGTGCCGGAGGAGGACCTGCCGTTCCTCCCCGACGGCACCCCGGTGGACATCGTCCTCAACCCGCTCGGCGTGCCGAGCCGGATGAACGTCGGACAGATCCTCGAGACCCACCTCGGGTGGGTGGCGCGGGTGCTCGGCTTCAAGGCCAAGACCCCCGTGTTCCGCGGGGCGGACGAGCACGAGATCGGCGTGCTGCTCCGCCTGGCCGGGCTCGAGACGGCGGCCCGGGCCCTCGGCCTGGCGCGCCACGCGCCGCACCCGTCGGCCGAGCTGATCGAGCAGGTGGTCGGCGACCTCAAGCAGGTGCACGGCGAGGAGCAGGTGCTGCTCGAGCGCGCGAGCGTCGCGACCCTGGCGCACAAGGGCGCCTCGGCGGGCACCCGCCAGCTCTTCCACGACGTCCGCGACTTCCTGGTCGAGGCGTCCCGCGAACTCGCGGGCCGGCTCAAGGCGCAGCGGGAGCGCGAGGTCGCGTACCACCAGGCCCGCGCGGCCGACGCCAAGGCGGGGAAGGCGCTCGCCAAGGCGGCCAAGGACCTCGAGAAGGCGGCGGGGGCCACGCCGGCCGAGCTGCTCGACGGGGCCGGGTTCCCGGCGCTCGCCGCGATCGTGGGCGGGAAGGCCGAGGCCGACCAGGTGGACGCGGCCGCGGTCGAGCTGCTCCGCCGGGCGGGGCTCACCCCGGGCGGCAAGATGCGGCTCCGCGACGGCCGGTCCGGCCAGGAGTTCGCCGGCGACGTCACGGTGGGCGCGATCTACATGCTCAAGCTCAGCCACCTCGTGGACGACAAGATCCACGCGCGGTCCATCGGGCCGTACTCGCTCGTGACCCAGCAGCCGCTCGCCGGCAAGGCGCAGTTCGGCGGCCAGCGGTTCGGCGAGATGGAGGTCTGGGCGCTCGAGGCGTACGGCGCCTCGCACGTGCTGCAGGAGATGCTCACGGTCAAGTCGGACGACGTGAACGGCCGCAGCAAGGTGTACGAGGCCATCGTGAAGGGACAGAACCTGCCCGAACCGGGCATCCCGGAGTCGTTCAACGTGCTGGTGAAGGAAC
>CAMLHU010000330.1 GCA_946479825.1 uncultured Gemmatimonadota bacterium | reverse complement strand
ACTTGCGGGCGATCTTGTCGATCTCGTCGATGTAGACGATGCCGCGCTCGCACTCCGAGACGTTGAACTCCCCCGCCTGCAGCAGCCGGACGAGGATGTTCTCCACGTCCTCGCCGACGTAGCCCGCCTCGGTGAGGGTGGTGGCGTCGGCGATGGTGAAGGGGACGTCGAGGATGCGGGCGAGGGTCTGGGCCAGCAGCGTCTTGCCCACGCCGGTCGGGCCGATGAGCAGGATGTTCGACTTGTCGAGCTCGACCTCGCCGTCGCGCGCGGCGCCGGCGTTGATGCGCTTGTAGTGGTTGTAGACGGCGACGGCCAGGGTGCGCTTGGCGCGCTCCTGGCCGATCACGTACTGGTCGAGGACGTCCTTGATCTCCTGCGGGCTCGGGACCCGCGTGATCGCCTCGGCGGTCTCCCGCTCCTCGTCCTCCGCCAGGATCTCGTTGCAGAGGGTGATGCACTCGTTGCAGATGTACACCGACGGGCCGGAGATGAACTTCCGGACCGAATCCTTCGACTTGCCGCAGAAGGAGCAGCGCAGGTGCTTGTCGTTGGACATGGTGTCCACCAGGCTCGGAGGGGTGGCGGGGCTTCCGTGAAGTTGGACGCCCCGCCCGGGGGCGTCAAGCCTTGACGGCCGCCGGCTGGACGATCTCCGTCCGCCGCGTGATCACGTGGTCGATGAGCCCGTACGCCTGGGCCTCGTCGGCGCTCATGAACCGGTCGCGGTCCATGTCGCGCTCGATGGTCTCGACCGGCTGGCCGGTGTGCTTCGAGTAGAGCTCGTTCATCTTCGAGCGCAGGTAGAGGATCTCCCGCGCCTGGATCTCGATGTCGGCCGCGGTGCCCTGCGCGCCGCCGGACGGCTGGTGGATCATGATCCGGGCGTGCGGCAGCGCGCTCCGCTTCCCCTTGGTGCCCGCCGCGAGGAGGAACGACCCCATCGAGGCGGCCATCCCCATGCAGATCGTGTTCACCGGCGCCTTCAGGAACTGCATCGTGTCGTAGATGGCCATCCCGCTCGACACCACCCCGCCCGGCGAGTTGATGTAGAGGTAGATGTCGCGCTCGGGGTTGTCGGCCTCGAGGAAGAGCAGCTGCGCGATGATGATGTTGGCCACGTCGTCGTTGATGGGCGAGCCCAGGAAGACGATGCGGTCCATCAGCAGGCGCGAGAAGATGTCGTACGTCCGCTCGCCGCGGCTCGAACGTTCGATGATGTAGGGCGGGTACAGGTTGGCCGTCGTGCTCACGCCGTGACCTCGGTGACGGTGGACTGCTGGAGGAGCCAGGCGAAGGCCTTCTCCTCGGTGAGCGCCCGCTCGAGCTCCTTGAGCCGCCCGGACTTCTCGAGCGAGGCGTACAACTGCGCGGTCGGGGCGTTCCGGGCCGAGGCGAGCTGCTCGACGCGGGCGTCGATCTCGGCCTCCGTGGCCGCGAGCTTCTCGGCCTCGACCACCGCGTCGAGGATGAGCCCGCGCCGCACCTGCGCCGCCGCCGCCCCCTGGAACTCCGCCGAGAACGCCTGGAACTGGTCCTCCGGGATCCCGTACGCCTCGGCGTAGCCCCGGGTGAGCCGCCCCACCAGCGAGGCCGGGGCCTCGAGCGTGTTGGCTTCGGCAAGCTGCTGGATCAGCTGGTCGCGCACCCGGGCGTCGGCCTCGCGCGCGGCCTCCTTCTCGAGGTCGCTCCGGACCGCCGCGCGGAGCGCGTCCACGGTCTCGAAGTCCCCCACCTCGCGCGCAAAGGCGTCGTCCAGCGCCGGCAGGTCCTGCCGCTTCACCTCGCGCAGCTGGATCCGCACCGCCCGCTTCTGCCCCCGCTTGGCCTCCTCGGGGAAGTCGTCGGGGAAGCGCACCTCGGTGTCCACGGTCTGCCCCGGGAGCATCGCCATGATCCGCTCCTCGAGCTCCGGGATCGCCCGCCCCTCGCCCAGCACCAGCGAGTGCGGTTGCGCCTCGGCCGAGTCGCCCTCGTCGAGGTTCGTCACCGTCACCTCGACCATCTGGCCGGGCTTGGGCTGCTCCCCTTCCACCGGAAGCCACACCGACTTCTGCTCCTGCAGGGCGCGGAGCTGCTCGGTGACCTGCTCCTCGGTCACCGGCGCCACCTTGCGCTCGAGCTTGAAGCCGCCGGTCGTCTTCAGCGTGATCTCCGGCCGCACGTCCACGTGCAGTTCGAACTCGATCACGTTCTGGTCCGACCACTTGAGGTCGTGGATATGGGGCTGGCCCACGGGCTTGAGACCGGCCTCCTCCCGCGCCTTGTCCCAGCTCTCCTGGACCACTTCCTCGAGCACCGTCTGGCGGATCGCGTCCTGGAACTTGCGCCGGACCAGCGCCTCGGGGGCCTTCCCCTTCCGGAAGCCGGGGAGTCGGGCCCCCTGGGCATACCGGGAGACGGCCTTCGCCTCGGCCGCCTGCACCCGCTCGGACGGCACGGTCACCTGGAGCGACTTCGACGCCAGGTCTTCCTTCGTCTTGGTGATGGAAATGTCTGCCATGGCGGGAAATCTAGCCGGGCAGGGGAGGGGGGCCAAATGGCGGGAGACGGGTACCGGGAGAGGGGAGAATGGCGGGGGAGGAGGCGGGTCCCGTTC
>CAMLHU010000329.1 GCA_946479825.1 uncultured Gemmatimonadota bacterium | reverse complement strand
GTACGCGCTGCCGCAGTCGCCGCAGCTGTTCAAGCAGCTGCTCATGGTCGGCGGCGTGGAGAAGTACTTCCAGATCGCGCGCTGCTACCGCGACGAGGACTTCCGCGCCGACCGTCAGCCGGAGTTCACGCAGCTCGACATCGAGATGAGCTTCGTCGACCAGGAGGACGTCATCGAGATGATGGAGTCCCTCATCGTCGCGATGTGGCAGACCATCGGCGTCGAGGTGCAGACCCCGCTGCCGCGCATGACCTACGCCGAGGCGATGGCGAAGTACGGCTCCGACAAGCCCGACCTGCGCTTCGGCCTCGAGCTCGTGGAGGCGACCGAGTACTTCAAGGACACCCCGTTCCGTGTCTTCCAGGCCGAGTACGTCGGAGCGGTGCGGATGCCGGGCGGCGCCTCGCAGCCCCGCAAGCAGCTCGACGCCTGGCAGGAGTGGGCCAAGCAGCGGGGCGCCCGGGGGCTTGCGTACGTGCTGTTCCAGGAGGACGGGACCGTCACCGGACCGGTGGCGAAGAACCTGTCCTCCGACGAGCTCGACGGGCTGGCCGCCGCCGTGGGCGCGTCGCCGGGCGACTGCGTGTTCTTCGCCGCGGGGGACACCCGCTCCTCCCGCGCCCTGCTCGGTGCCGCCCGCAACGAGATCGCCCGGCGGCTCGACCTGGTCGACGAGAGCGCGTGGTCGTTCGTGTGGGTCGTCGACGCGCCGCTGTTCGAGCCGGCCTCGGTGGCGGTGGCCTCGGGCGACGTCGCCGTCGGCGCGGGCGCGTGGACCGCCGTGCACCACGCCTTCACCTCCCCGAAGCCGGAGTTCCTCGACAGCTTCGACACCGACCCCGGGTCGGCGCTGGCCTACGCCTACGACATCGTCTGCAACGGCAACGAGATCGGCGGCGGCTCGATCCGTATCCACCGGCGCGACGTGCAGGAGCGGGTCTTCGCGATCATGGGCCTGAGCGAGGCCGAGGTGCAGGAGAAGTTCGGCTTCCTGCTGGAGGCGTTCTCCTTCGGCGCGCCTCCGCACGGCGGCATCGCCTTCGGCTGGGACCGGGTCTGCGCGCTGCTGTCCCGGACGCCCTCGATCCGGGACGTCATCGCGTTCCCGAAGAGCGGCGGCGGCTACGACCCGCTCACGGCGGCCCCGGCGCCCATCACGGCGCAGCAGCGCCTCGAGGCCGGCGTCGACGCCGTCCCCGACCAGCCCTAGCCCTGACGCCCTTGCGCCCTTGCGTCATAGCTGCTGAGCGTGGATCCCCTGCACCTGCCATGACGCAACGGGGGCGCTCCGCCCTTGCGTCATAGCTGCTGAGCGTGGATCCCCTGCACCTGCCATGACGTCACGCGCGGGGGGTCACCAGCGGGAGCGGACCTGGAGGGGGCCGCTGGTGAAGTGGTGGTCGTTGCGCATGCCGAGGTGCCGGTAGAGGCCGTGGCCTGCGGTGTTGTCGGCGTACATGCCGAGCGTCACCAGGTCCAGCCCCTCGCCGAACAGCTGCCTCGCCAGCCGCGCGGTGACGGCCGCGCCCAGCCCCTGACCGCGGGCGGCGGGGTGCACCGCGATGCTGGACAGGTGCCCGACCCCGGTCGCCCCTGACGTGTCGGCCGCGCACGCCAGCAGCCCCTCGGGGCCGCGGACGCCTACCCAGCGCCGCACGTGCGGATCGTCGGCCTGGGCGCTGGCCGTCGGCGAGGCCACGGCGAGCAGGGGGGCGACCTCGGACGGGAGTACGTCGACCACGTCCGCCTCCCGAGGCTGCTCGGGCATCGGTGCGTCGACCCAGAAGAACTCCCAGTCCGTGCCGTCGACCGCCACCCACGCCGGCAGCAGCGGCGGCGTGCCACGCGGCATCGTGACCCGGGTGCCGTGCGGGATCTCGCCGAGCAGGTCGGCCAGCAGGGCGGCCACAGCGGCCGGCTCGCCCAGCGACATCAGGTAGCCGACCCGCTCCTCGGCGTCGGGCGCCCGCCCCGCGACCCCGCCGTGGCCGGTCCCGCCCCACACCAGCGGGGGCCGCAGCGAGCCCCGCACGTACGGGTCGTGGTCGGTGGCGAGCAGCACCTCGGCGGCGGAGGTCAGGACGGTGACGGCCACGCCGTCGACCCTAGACGGCGGAGCGGCGGCGCCTCATCCGGAATCCGAAGGCGAGCAGCACCAGCGCGAGCACCGGGAGCCCGGTACCGAGACCGGTCGCGGCCAGCCCGCCGCCACTGCCGGTCGGCGTGGACGGGACCCCCACCGGCGGGGTCAGGGGAGCCGGGGCACCGGTCCCGGGCGGGGCGCCGAAGCGGAAGTTGAACGTCTTGGTGCCCTCGACCTGCAGCGGGGCGATGTCGGCGAAGGAGAGCCCGTTGTTCTGGGGCACGGCGCCGCCCTGGGGGCTGGCGGTGACGAAGGCCGAGACCTCCTCGAGCAGGCTCTTCGACGTCGGGTTGCCGAGGGCCGACAGCGGGACCCGGATCGTCAGGCCGCCGTCGGTCGAGCCGGTGCCGGCGACCACCGGGGTGTTGAGCGAGCCGGCCGACCCGGGCGGGGCGTCGTACGTCAGGTAGTTGGGCTTGCACCCCGACACCGAGCAGAGGTCGACCGCCGCGGTGTGCCCGCCGGAGAACGACGTGG
>CAMLHU010000328.1 GCA_946479825.1 uncultured Gemmatimonadota bacterium | reverse complement strand
GTCTTGCCGAGGCGGACCATCGCGCCGGTGGTGAGGGAGTTGAGCACCAGCTTGGTGGCGGTGCCGGCCTTCATCCGGGTGGAGCCGGTCACCACCTCGGGGCCGGTGATGACGGTGATGCAGACGTCGCAGGTGTCCCTGAGGAGGCGGGGCGGCTCCGCGCAGGACAGGAACACCGTCCGCGCGCCGAGGGCCTGGGCCCGCCCCAGCGCGCCGCGAACGAAGGGCGTGGTGCCGCTCGCGGCGATGCCGAGCACGACGTCGTGCGGGCCGACCTTCCGGGAGTCCATTTCGCCGATGCCGGCGTTGACGTCGTCCTCCGCGCCTTCGACCGACCGGACCAGCGCCGTCGCGCCCCCGGCGATGATCCCGATGACCATCGCCGGCGGGGTGCCGAAGGTCGGCGGGCACTCGGCGGCGTCGAGGACGCCGAGCCGGCCGCTGGTGCCGGCGCCGACGTAGATCAGGCGGCCTCCGGCGCGGAAGGCGGCCTCGACCAGGTCCATCGCCTGCGCGATCGCCTCGCGGGCCCGGGCCACCGCGGCCGGGACCGTGGCGTCCTCCGCGTTGATCAGGTCCACGAGCGCCAGGCTCGACAGGGTGTCGAGGTCGCGGGAACGCGGATTCCGCCGCTCGGTGGAGCGGAGGTCGACGAATTCGGGAGCGGGCGGGGCGGGTTTCTCTGCGGACACGATGCGCTAAATTAGGGGTGACCCTGAGGAACCGGCAATGTCCGGCCTCCGGCGCTCCCGTCTCCCCTCCCAGCTCACCCCAGAGGCCCTGCGTGCGTGCCTTTTCCCCACGCCTGTCCGGCATCCTCGCGCTCGTGACCCTCGCGGCCTGCGCCCCACGGCCTGCCGCCGCCCCCACCCCGGCCACAGTCGGCCCTACGGCCGGGATCGCCCCCACCTGGCCCTACGCCGGCAAGGCCCGCGTGGCCGACGGCAGCCACGGGATGGTCGTCTCGGGGAGCCCGATCGCGAGCGACGTCGGGCGCCGGATCCTCGAGCAGGGCGGCAACGCGATCGACGCCGCGACCGCCGTCGGGTTTGCGCTGGCCGTGGTGCACCCCGAGGCCGGCAACATCGGCGGCGGCGGGTTCTCGATCATCCGGCTGGCCGACGGGAGCGTCCACGCGCTCGACTACCGCGAGACCGCCCCGGCCGCCGCCACCCGCGACATGTTCGTGGACCTGCGCGGCGACCCGACAGAGCTCAGCATCACGGGGGCGCTCGGGGTCGGGGTGCCCGGATCGGTGGCGGGGCTGGTGGAACAGCAGCGCACGTACGGCAAGCTTCCCTTCCGCGACGTGATCGCGCCGGCCATCGCTCTCGCGCGCGACGGCTTCGTGGTGGACGACTATCGCGAGCATTCGATCGACGGTGCCCGGGACCGGCTCTACCTCTTCGCCGGTTCGCGGGCGCAGTTCCTGCCGGACGGGCACGCGCCGAAGGCGGGGACCACCTTCCGGCAGCCCGACCTCGCGCGGACGCTCGGCTTCATCCAGGACAGCGGCGCGGCCGGGTTCTACCGCGGCCCCGTGGCCGACCTTTTCGTCGCGGAGATGCAGCGCGACGGCGGGATCATCACCCAGGCCGACCTCGCCGGCTACCGGCCGGTCTGGCGCGACCCGATCCGGATCACCTATCGCGGCTACACCGTCTATTCGATGCCGCCCTCGTCCTCCGGCGGCGTCACCCTGGCCGAGATCCTCAACATCATGGAAGGGTTCGGCCCGCTGCCGCCCTTCGGCTCCCCCGCGCTCATCCACCGCGAGGCGGAGGCGATGCGGCGCGCCTTCACCGACCGCAACTTCTACCTCGGCGACCCCGACTACGTCCACGCCCCGATCGACCGCCTCACCTCGAAGGCGTACGCCGATTCGCTTCGGGCCACCATCGACCTGACGCGCGCCTCGCGCTCGGCCGACATCAAGCCCGGCGCGGTCGGGAGCTCGACCACCCACTACTCGGTCGTGGACGCGGACGGCAACGCGGTGAGCACCACCACCACGCTCAACAACAGCTACGGGAGCGGCGTGACGGTGGCGGGAGGCGGCTTCCTGCTCAACGACGAGATGGACGACTTCGCCTCGGCCCCCGGCAAGCCGAACATGTTCGGCCTGGTCCAGGGGGAGGTCAACGCCGTGGCGCCGGGCCACCGGATGCTGTCGGCGATGACGCCGAGCGTGGTGACCGACTCCACCGGCAAGCTGTTCATGGTGGTGGGCACGCCGGGGGGACCGACGATCATCACCCAGGTCTATCACGTGATCTCCAACGTGATCGACCATCATATGTCCCTGGCCGACGCGGTCGCGGCCCCGCGGATGCATCACCAGGGGCTCCCCGACGAGATCCGGCTGGAGTACGGCGGGTTCTACCCCGGGACGATCGCCGCGCTCCAGGCGATGGGTCACGCCATCGCCTACCGCGGCCGCTGGGGGGACGTCGAGGCGATCATCCGCACGGCCGCCGGCTGGGAAGGGGTCTCCGACCCGCGGCTGGGCGGCGGGGGGGCGGGGTATTAGTCGGTGAACGGTAAAGAGTGAACGGTGAACGGGACGGCGTGAACGGTGAACGGGACGGCGCGAACGGTGAACGGGACGGCGCGAACGGTGAACGG
>CAMLHU010000327.1 GCA_946479825.1 uncultured Gemmatimonadota bacterium | reverse complement strand
ACGCGGCGAACTTCACGGCCCCGGCGGGGGTTACTAAGCCGGCCGCTGACCTGAGCTGGACGACGGACGGCGGCACTAGCTGGACGCCTGTTACCACTGCGGCCGCCAACATTCTCGGGACTCCGGGCGATCCGGCGTTCGATACGACGAACCCGGTCGCGACGGTCGGCTGGCAGACCAAGTGGCACTTCGTGAACGACGTTTCGGGTGACTATTCGCTGACGATGACCTTCACCCTGGTAGGCCAGTAAGTCGAGTCTCATCGAGACACGGCCCGAGCCACGATGTTCCGGCTCTTCCGACGGCTCGGCGAACCCGCCGAGCCGTCGGCGCTAAGAGGGGCAGAGTCATCGGCAGCGAGGCGGCGTCATCCGGCCCGATCCGTGCAGATGGAAGCCGGGTTTCCCCCGGATCGGGCCCGGAATGGCAGGTTCCCTGAGGCAGGAGGTGTATGATGGTTCGACAGGTGACTGAAAATCGGTCGGCTCGCCGGGGAATGCTGGCGCTGGCGATGCTCGTCGCCCTGAGCGTCCGCGCCCAGGCCCAGATCTCCGTCACGCCGATCGACTTCTCCCTCGACCCGAACGGCAACCGGGTCGGGGCGTTCACCGTGTCGAACGACACCCCGTCGCCGCAGCAGATCACGCTCTACGCCAATGACTGGGATCGCGACGAGGACGGCAACAATCGGTTCTACCCGCTCGGGACGCTCTCCAACTCCTGCAAGGGCAGGATCCAGATCTTCCCGCAGACGGCCCGGCTCGCGCCGAAGCTCTCGACGTCGATCCGGGTCGGCCTGCTTCCGGCGGACACCAGCCGCGCCGGCTGCTGGACCATCGTCTTTGCCGAGACGGCGCCGACGGCCGGCCGGGCCGGGACCAAGCTGGCCTTCGTCACGCGGATCGGGGTCAAGGTGTACGTGACGGGCCAGGCCACCGGCGGGCTCGACGCCACGATCGACAGCATGAGCGTGATCCCGGGCACCGCCCGCGACTCCGCCAAGCGGGACGTGGCCGTGGTCCTTCACAACACCGGCGGGCAGCCGCTGACCGCCCGCGGCTCCGTCGAGTTCCGGACCCTCGAGAACGCGGTGGCCGCCAAGGCCTCCGTGGACGACACCCCCGTCCTTCCGGGCGCGCTCCGGCGCATCCGGATCCCGGTCCCGACGTCGCTCGCGCCGGGGAAGTACATCGCACTGGTGGTGCTCTCCTATGGCGGAAGCGACGACGTCGCCGGCCAGGTCGAGGTGGACGTCCCGTGACCGGTCGCGCCCGCCTCATCGCCTCGCTGGCGCTGCTCGCCACCGTCGTCGCCCCGGCCACCGCCTGGGCGCAGCACATGACGCTCACGGTGAGCAACGGGCCGGTCACCTTTCCGACCCCGACCGCCACGGACTTCGACGCGGGCTACGTCTATGCGACGAACACCCTGACCGTCGCCGTGTCCGTCTCGACCGGGAAGCCGTCCAACACCTACGGCGCCACGGTCTCGTTCCAGGCCACCCCCACGAACCTGGGCGGCACCAAGGCCTTGAGCGACCTCGAGTGGCAGCTGAATGGCGGCGCGTGGACCGCCACGACGGTGACCCCGAACTCGCTGCCGCAGCACACGGTCAGCCGGAACTCGCCTTCGAGCGACGTCCTGGCGTTCCGGATGAAGCTGAGCTACACCAATGACGTCCCGGGCAGTTACGGGACCAGCCTGACGTTCACGCTCACCTCTCCGTGACCCGCGCCCGCTCCCGCCACTCCCGCGTCATTGCGCTGGTGCTGATCGTCCTCGTGGCGATCGGCGCCGTGGCGTTTGCGGAACTCGTGGTCGGCCGCTGGAGCGGACGGGCCCATCGGTCGAACGTCGTGGGCACGCGGAGCTCGGCACCGGCGGCCACTCCAGTCGCCGCCCACCCGCGCCTGCGCCACGCCGCCGATCAGGCCGGCGCCGTCGAGCTCGCAGGGCGCCCCAGCACCAAAGCCCCTCGCCCGCACACCCCGGCGCCAGCGCCGGCGCGGACGGTCGGGTCGCCCGCCACGCCGACGGCGGTGTTGCGGGCCCCTGCACGGCATTCGCACGTGCAGGTGGCCCCGGCCGTCGTAGCTCGGCCGAGCGCGCCCAAGAGCGTCCAGGTGGTGACGGTCGGCGTGCCTAAGGCGCTCCCGGCCACCGACACCGTCGCCTGGCGGGTAGAACCCTCGGGGCGGGCTGACGTTCTCTCCCCCGGTAGCGGCGTCCTGCCCCCCGCGCCCGACTCCGACCGGAACGTGGTGATCGTCACCCGGATCCCGGCCGGCACCCCGGCCGGGGCCGTGCGCGTCGCCACGGCGCAGTTCGACGGGAGCGCGGCCTCGGTGGACGTGCCGGTGGTGCTCACGGTCACCCGGGTCCGCCGGGCCGAGGTCCGGCTGGTCCGCTCGATGTACGCGGCGCACGCCGGCGACCGGATCAACGTGGACGTGCAGGTGGTGAACCGCGGCAACGCGCCGGATACGCTCGCGCTCCAGGCCGTCCTGCCGCAGGGCTGGAGGGTCGTGGGCCGGCCCCGGATCGTGGCGCTCCGGCCCGGGCAGCAGCGGAACGAGACGCTGCAGGTCGAGGTCCCGCGGGACATCGGCGCCACCCGGAGTTTCATCCAGGTCGCGGC
>CAMLHU010000326.1 GCA_946479825.1 uncultured Gemmatimonadota bacterium | reverse complement strand
TGCGACCGGAGCTCCGTCCGCTCGACCACAACGTCCTGCTCTTCTCCGTGCCGCTCCGTGTCCCTCCGTGCCCTCCGTGGTCCCAGCTGTCCTGATCTGATCGCGATGCTGGGTGGCATCGTCCCCGCCGCCGCTGCGATCAGGCCCCACCAGCAGATAAGGAGAAGTCCAAAGCTCAGGTCCCGTTCCCCGGACCCCAGACGTAGCCCTGCCCGGCAATGCGGGAGACCAGCTCCTGGATGCGCTCGACTCCGGATGCCAGGTCGTCCGCCATCCGCACCGCAGCCCGGAACTCCGCCACCCCGTCCCCGTCCATCGCGTGGAAGACCAGGCGGTCCACCCCGGCCATCCGCGCGGCGATCACCTGCAGCATCGCCATCAGCTCGCGGTTGCCACCGAAGGCCCCACAGCCCCACCAGCCGGTATGGACGACCGCCACCGCCTCGGGACGTCGCACGCGGTCGGTCTCCTCCCGCGCCGCGACGAAGGCGACGTACGCGGTGGCCAGGGCGGACCCGATCGTCGCCCGATCGTAGGCGCCCCGGCCGGAGCGCGGGGCCATCATCGCGATCAGGTTGGAACGCGGGGGCGGTTCCAGCACCGCCGTCGCCCGGCGGACGGCCTCGGTCGAGGCCAGCGCAAACCGGTGCCCGTACAGCCCGTGGGGCCGGCCCGCCGAGGCGTCGGGGTCGGTCGCGATCCGGCAGCGCCGCTCAACGCCGGTCACGAGCACCGGCGTCGGCTTGCCGTTCGCCACGGTCTCCGCCGGCGCCCCCTGCGCCCGCAGCGCATCTCGCAGCGCGCCCAGCGCCGGATGCTCGGCGGCCTGGATCTCATCCTGCGCGAACAGCGGCGACTCGAGGAACGTCACGAGCTCCTGGTCGGCAAAGTTCACGTGCCACTCGAACGCCCCATCGGCCACGGGCTCATAGGAGTACGGCGCCGGGACCGCGTCGATGGCCAGGCGGCGCTCGGTGAGGTCGCAGAAGACCGGCGGCGCCCCCGACCATCGCGAGTATTCGATCATCCCCCGGTGGACCCCGCCCTCCGGCGCCGCGAGGCCGAAGACCAGCCGCTTGTTGGCCTCGCTGAACCCCGGCCGATAGCCGCGCATCAGCTCCGCGGCGTCGAAACGGGCGTGATGCAGGGGCACGGTGGTCACGGGACGCACCTGGTTTGGACGATTCAAGTATGGCCGCGCCCCGTGAGCCCGGCGTTAGGGGGCCCACCCGTCGGCAGCGGCGGGTACTTGAACACCCGCCGCTTCTCCAGCAGCTCGGAGAACTGCCGCCATTCCGCCTTCAGGTAATCGTCGTGGAACGCCGCCCGGGTCCAGAGTCTATGGAACAGGTTGTGGAGCTCCATATCCTCGGGTGTCGCCGGTTCCCGCCGGAATTCGACCTCGTCGACGATCGGCCCCACAAGCAGACGCCGCCGGCGGATCTCCCCCGCGTCCTGCCCGTCGAGCTGCTGGACGGTCGGGCCGAGCCCGTAGTCGAGCGGCGTGATCTGGACGCCCTCGAGCCGGAACGGCTGGGACAGAGGCCAGCACGCCACCCGCTGGATGACCCATCGGGTCCACCCACGGAGCGGGTGATGGGGCCGGAGCTTGACGCTGGTGCCGCGCATCGCCCAGCGGATCCAGTGCTCGGTCCCCGCCGCGGTCCGCCGGCGCCGGGCCAGGAGGACGATCTCGTTGTGCTCCGGCATCGGCGCCCTGGGCGGGGCGGGAAAGCCATAGCCGCGGCGGAGAAGGAAGGAACGGTAGGGGGAGAGGGAGAGGAGGAGCATAGGAGGTGTGGGAAATGGGTAGGTCGAAGGTGGCGGGGCCGTGTGACAGTGGGGGGCTTGGAGGGAGGCCGAGGGACGGAGGGGCGACGTCGACACCCCTGGCTTCGGCAGTGGGACCACGGAGAGCACGGAGGGACACGGAGCGGCACGGAGAAGAGCAGGGTATTGTGGTCGAGCGGACGGAGCTCCGGTCGCAAGACCACTACAACTGCAGTGCTCCGTGTGGCTCCGTGTCCTCCGTGGTCCCAGCTGTCCCGATCCGGCCGCGATGCCGGCCGGCCTGGCCCCCCGCCGCCGGCTCAGGAGATCTTGCGGCCATCCATCAGGATGAGTCCCGCAGGCACCTCGCGCCCGTCGGGGGCGAACGCCATCAGCCCGCCCTCGGGCGACTTGGTGACCTTGAACACCTCGTCGCCGAGCCGCCAGTTGCCCACGCAGGAATTGATGTACCTGTCGGCCCGCTGCATCTCCTCGTCGGTCGGGGTAGAGCCCGTCATCGTGGTTCCTCCTGGTATCTGCGTCCGTCAAGCTGAAGACCGCCGCTTCGGCAGCCGTCGGGTGGAGCTCGCCCCGGTCAGCGCCGAGGCGAGCTGCGCCAGGATCCGCGGGTCGAGGTTGATCGCGCCCGCCAGCGGCCCGTCGAACACCTCGCGCTCGACCGCGCCGTCGCGCACGCGGATCCGGATGTCGCCGTCCACGATGACCCGCAGCAGCTTCGTTCCCTTCCTGGACACGCTCGAACCTCCATCGGCTTGCCGACTGCAAGGTAGGGGGAGGGTGTGACAGGCGGACAGGCGGACGGGCGGATGGGCGGATGGGCGCCGGCGATCCGATTGGTTCCGGTTGTGGGACCACGGAGAGCAC
>CAMLHU010000325.1 GCA_946479825.1 uncultured Gemmatimonadota bacterium | reverse complement strand
TCGTGGACGCCTTCTCGATGCAGTACCTGAACGGCGTCTCGATCGACTACGTGACGTCGATGCAGGGCTCGGGGTTCAGCTTCCACAACCCCAACGCCACCGGCGGCTGCGGGTGCGGGAGCAGCTTCACCGCGTAGCGCGTGAACGGTGAACGGCAAGAAGTGAACGGTGTGAGGTGAACGGGGGCTCCGTCGGACACGGAGCCCCCTTCGTTTGCCCAAGCGACCGGGAGCGGCCACCCGTTGACCGTTCACCGTTTACCGTTCACCCTTCACCATCCTCCTCTTTCCCCTGGAAGCAACCTGCACCCCCTCGACCTCGCCACCGTCGTCGCCTATCTCGCCGCCGTCACCGCCATCGGGATCCGGGCGGGACGGGGCCAGCGCACCGCGACCGACTACTTCCTCGGCGCCCGCGACCTGCCCGCGCTCGCGGTGCTCTTCTCGATCGTGGCGACCGAGACCTCCGCGCTCACCGTCATCTCGGTCCCCGGCATCGGCTTCAAGGGCGACCTCACCTTCCTGCAGCTGGCCTTCGGCTACGTGGTGGGGCGGATCGGCGTGGCGGCGTGGCTCCTCCCCGGCTACTTCCGCGGCTCGCAGGAGACCGCGTACGCCCGGCTCGCCTCGCGCTTCGGCGACGGCACCCGGCGCCTCGTCTCGGCCGTGTTCCTCGTCACCCGGTTCCTGGGCGACGGCGTGCGGGTGTTCGCCGGCGCGATCCCGCTGGCGCTGCTCGCGGGCTGGAGCGTGCCGACGGCCATCGTGGTGATGGGCATCGTCACGCTGGTGTACACCTGGTACGGCGGGCTCCGCGCCGTGGTCTGGACCGACGTGCTGCAGCTCGCCATCTACACCACCGGCGGCGTCATCGCGCTCGGCATCGCGGTCCATCTGGCCGGCGGCGCCGGCGCCGTGGTCGCGGCCGCCACCGCGGCGGGGAAGCTCCGGGTCGTCGTACCCCACCTGAGCCTGACCGAACCCTACACCCTGCTCGGCGGGCTCGTGGGCGGCGCGCT
Organism: uncultured Gemmatimonadota bacterium; assembly: GCA_946479825.1. Next base: position 1,659 of record CAMLHU010000325.1, on the reverse strand, counting down.
GCTCTCGGCCGCCTCGCACGGGACCGACCACCTGATCGTCCAACGGCTGCTGGCCACCCGCTCGCTGCGCGACGCCCAGCGGGCGATCGTCGGCTCGGGGATCGCCGTCTGCGCGCTGTTCGCGCTCTTCCTCCTCGTCGGCGTCGCGATCTGGGCCGGACACGCCGTCCCCGCCGACGCCGCCGGCGACCAGGTCTTTCCGCAGTTCGTCCTGTCCCACCTTCCCGCCGGGATCGCCGGGCTGGTCATCGCCGGGATCCTCGCGGCCTCGATGGGGACGCACAGCTCGGCCATCAGCGCGCTGGCGAGCTCGGTGACGCACGACCTCTACGCCACCTGGACCGGGCGCACCGACCCGGGCCACCTCCTGCGGGTGGGCCGCGGGTTCGCGCTCGCGTGGGGGGTGGCGCTCATCCTGGCCGCGCTCGCGTTCCACGCCTTCACCCAGGGGAACACCCCGGTGGTGGTGCTGGCGCTCTCCATCGCCTCGGTCACCTACGGTGGCCTCCTCGGCACCTACATCCTGGCCGGCCGCTGGCCGAGGGCGCGGGGCCGCGACGTGGTCGCGGGGATCGCCGCGACGGTGGTGGTGATGACCCTGGTCATCTTCGCCGCCCGGCTCGCCGCGTGGGCCCCGCTCGGCTGGCTCGCGCCGGTGGGACGGCTCGCCTGGCCGTGGTATGTTCCGTTGGGCACGGCGCTCACGCTCGCCGTCGCCGTGGTCTCCAGCTTCCTCCCCAGCCCCCGAGCAGAGCGATGAGCGCCATCTTCGTCGGAGTGGACGTCGGCGGGACCAAGACCTCCGCGGTCGTCGGCACGGCCACGGACATCCTGAGCCGGGCCTCGGGCCCGGGCGCTGCCGTGCGCCCGGGACGCGCGCTCGCCTCGGCGCAGACCATCGCCGAGGTGGCCCGGAAGGCCCTGGCCGCCTCGGGGCAGCTCTCGGCCAGCGTCCTCGTGGTCGGCGCGGCCGGCGCGGGCCGGGCGGCGGAGCGCGAGGAGCTCGAGCAGGCGCTCGGGCGCGAGAAGATCGCCGACAAGGTGACCGTGACCACCGACATCGAGCTCGCGCTCGTGGCGGCGTTCGGGAACGACCCGGGCATCGTGCTGAGCGCCGGGACGGGGAGCATCGCGCTGGGGCGCGACGCCACCGGCGCCACCCACCGCGTCGGCGGCTACGGCTGGCAGATGGGCGACGAAGGCTCCGGCTACGGCATCGGGCGCGCGGCGCTCGGCGCCGTCAGCCGGGCCCACGACGGCCGCGGCCCCGACACGCGGCTCACGCTCCGGGTGATGGCCGCCGCCAAGGCGCGCACCTTCGACCAGCTGATCAACTGGGCCACCCTCGCCACCCCGGCCGACGTCGCCGCGCTTGCGCCGGGCGTGATCGAGATGGCCGCCCACGGCGACACCGTGGCGCAGGGGATCCTCGACTACGCCGTGCGGGAGCTCGCCCTCCTCGCCACCGCGCTGCAGGGGCCGGTCGGCGTGACGCCGGTGCCGGTGGCGCTCTCCGGCGGCCTCCTCGGCGACGCCGGCCCGCTTCGCGCCCCGGTCATCGCCAAGCTCCGCGAGACCCGCACCCTCCACGTCCGCGAAGAGCCGGTCGAAGGCGCCCTCGGCGCGCTGGCGATGGCGCGGGGTGGGAAGGCCTGAGGG
>CAMLHU010000324.1 GCA_946479825.1 uncultured Gemmatimonadota bacterium | reverse complement strand
TGCCGCGCCCGCGGCACAGCCCGCTCAACCAGCGCAGCCCGCTCCGGCGGCGCCTCCGCACGGATGACGAGGTGGACGTGGGTTGTGCGGACTTGGGCGGCGAGCAAAGTCCAACCTCGGTAGGCGCACACTTCACGCGTCGTCGTGGCCAGGCCGCCCAGCGATCCGCGGGTCGCCATCGAACGGATGTACACGTCGCGGTCGAGCGCGATCGACTCCATCCGGATCCGGTCGCCGAGCAGGGCGCCGCCGGTGAACGGGCTGGTCGGGTCCACCGCGACGACGGCCACGCGATGGCCCCGGCCGCGCAGCGCGATGACCAGCCGCTCGGTGAGGGTCGATTTCCCCGCCCCCGGCGGCCCGGTGATCCCGATCCGCCGTGCCGTGCCGAGCTTCGGATGCACGGCGGCGAGCAGCTCCTCGAAGCCGGGGCGCGCATTCTCGACGATCGAGATGGCGCGCGCCAGGGCCGGGACGGACCCGGACTCGAGGTCGGCGATCAGGCGGGACGGCGCAGACATATAAGGAAAGGTCGCGGGGGCGGCGGAGGGGGGCAAGGGACGCGCACGGCGGCCGGCCTCAGCTCCCGCTCGGCTCGAGCGGGACGGCGCGCGGCACCGGCCGCACCACGATCCGCTCGGCCCGGGCCGGGCTCGCCTGCCCCACGTCGAACTCGCGCCCACGGAGGAGGAACCGGTCGCCGACCACCGGGATCCGCCCGGCGCGCTCCGCCAGCATCCCGGCGACGGTGGTGGCCGGCCCCTCGGGCAGCACCACGCCGAAGCGCGCAGCCACGGCGGTGAGCGGCGTGGTCGCGTCGGCCTCGAGGAACGGCGCGGCGGCGCCGGCCGGCGCCGCAGGCGCCTCGTCGTACTCGTCGAAGATCTCGCCGACCAGCGCCTCGAGCAGGTCCTCGAGCGTCACGATGCCGAGGGTGCCGCCGAACTCGTCGAGGACGACGCCAAGGTGGCGGCGTTCGCGCTGCATCTCGAGGAGCAGGTCGCCGCAGCTGCGGCTGGCAGGGGTGGTGGTGACCGGCCGCACGGGGAGGGCGACGTCGGCCGGCACGGTGAACAGGTCGAACGCGTGGAGCATCCCGACGATCTCGTCCAGCGTGCCCCGGTAGATCGGCAGCCGGCTGTAGCCGCTCTCGGCGAAGACCAGCGCGATCTCGTCCCGCGTGGCGCCCTCCGGCACCGCGACGATCCCGGTGCGCGGCGTCATCACCTCGCGCACGGGCCGCTCGGAGAAGGTCATCACGCCGCCGGCCATCACCAGCTCCGGATCCACGCCGAGCCCGACCGACGCCGCCTCGCGGATGAGCGCCTCGGGCTCGGCGCCCTCGTGGGCCGGGAGGAGGGGCCGGAGCAGGAGTTCCCACGGACGCAGCACCGCCACGGCGAGGTCCGGCGAGCGGACCACGCTGAGCCGGACCAGCCAGCGCGGCGCGAGGTACGCCACCACGACGATCGCGGGGACGCCGACGAGCGCGGCGGCCGCGGCAAAGCCGGTCGGCCCGAGGTTGCCGAGGATGGCCGGCAGCACCGCCCCGAGGAGGACGGCGCCGAGCGCCGTGGCGGTGCCGGCGGCGGCCAGGTACGCCCCCGCGTCGCGCAGCCACGGCGGGACCTCGGCGGCCCCGCGAAGCCGCCGCGACGCGGCGCGGGCCAGCGCGTGGCGGCTCTCCTCCACCAGCACCGCGGTGGCGGTGGCGCCCGCCACCGCGAGCGCGAGGCCGAGGAGCAGGACGACGAGGGTCACGTCGGCTCCTCTTCGTCGGCGCCCTCGTCGGCCACGGCCGCGTTGTGGGCCAGGCGCTGGACGTGCACCCGCCGCACCCGGCGCCGGGCCACCTGCTCCACCACGATCCGGAGCCCGTCAGTTTCGATCGCCTCGCCGGCGCGGGGGACGCGCCCGAACAGCGCCAGGACCAGTCCGCCGACGGTGTCCACGTCCTCGCGCTCGAAGCGGTGGTCGAGGGTCGCCTCGAGCTCGCTCACGGGGACGTTGCCCTGGACCCAGAAGCGGTCGGGCCCTTCCTGCTCGATCGGCGCCCCCTCCTCCGCCGTGTCGCGTTCGTCGCGGATCTCGCCGACGACCTGCTCGAGGATGTCCTCGAGGGTGATGAGCCCGGCGGTCCCGCCGAACTCGTCCACCACCACGGCCAGGTGCTGGCGCCCGCGCTGGAAGTCGCGGAGCTGTCGGTCGAGGGTCTTCCCCTCCGGGACGAACGCCACCGGGCGGATCAGCGACTGCCAAGGGCGCTCCCGCGGCTCGCGCCCGGCCACGTCGGCCAGGAGGTCCTTGGCGTAGACGATCCCCTGCACCGCATCGGGGTTATCGTCGAGCACAAGGAGCCGAGAATGGCCGTGGCGCCGGAACGCCTCGAGCACCTCGTGGGTCTCGGCGGCGTGGTCCACCGCGAGGATGTCGATCCGCGGCGTCATCACCTCGGCCACCGTCGTGTCGGCGAGCGAGAAGATGCCGAGCAGCATGTCGCGGCGCCCGGCGCCGAGCGACGGGCGCGGGCCGGCGTGTCCGGCGCGGAGACCGCGATGGTCCGCCCGACCGACGAGCGCCAGGAACGGGCGGAACAGCACGAGCGAGCGCACCGCGCCCCGGCGCACCTGGATCGCGGCGTCGGGCGCGACGGCGGCGAGCAGCCTCGGTGCGAGGTCGCCCGCCACCCAGACCAGCGCCACGCCGGCCAT
>CAMLHU010000323.1 GCA_946479825.1 uncultured Gemmatimonadota bacterium | reverse complement strand
AGGCGGCCTGCTGGCAATCGATCTGGACGGCCACCTGGGCTGCGCCCGTCTGCCCGTTGGAGACCACCAGCTGCAGCTGGGGCTGGGTGTTGGAGAGCATCGTGGTCAGCGGCGACTCGTCGGCGACCACGAACTTCAACTTCCCGGTCACCGTCACCGGGCCCCGTTGGATGATGTACGGGGACTGCACGCCGGCGGCGGTGTAGACCGGCTCCAGGACCCGCTTGATACTAATTTTGCCCTCGCCGACGTTCTTGACCTGGGTGCCGCCGGTGGCCGGGCCGCCGATGCCCAGGGTCGCCCGCCACGACGCGATCGGGGTCACCGTCGAGGGGTTGGGTGTCGGGGTCGCGCCGGCGGCCACCGTGGGCCAGCTGGCGCCCTTGGCGTCGAAGGTGAACAGCTGGGACTCGGCGTTGAACTTCAGCGTCAGCTCGGAGACGCAGGCGCCCGGGAGCTGGCGGGCACCGGAGGTGGCCGTGACCCCCTGGAAGTGCGTCAGGGTGTGGGTGACCGGCTGACCGGCGCCGGTGTTGAGCACGCTGAACGCGTGGGTGTACGGGGCCGACGCACCGGTGGTGGCCAGGTCTCCGAGGACGTTGGCCAGCAGGTAGCCGATGCCGTCGCCGAACACCGGGCCGGAGGCGGACCAGTCGGTCTTGATGACGCCCTGCACGGTGCCGTACTGCTCGACCATCGAGCCGCGCCAGGCCTTGTCGTCGAGCCAGACCGGCTTGTCCTCGACCTCGAACTTTTCGACCGGCAGGGTGGCGGTCATGGCCACCGGCGTCCCGGGGGTGGTCTCCTTGGCCACGCCCAGGAACTGCTTGACACTGGAGTAGGTCGCGACCACGGATCACTCCTCGGTGCTCGCCGGCGAGGTAACCGGCTCGGTGGTGGTAGGGACCGGTTCCCACCGGCCGTCACCGGGCAGCTGGTCCCACTCGGCGACGTCGCCCGGGGTGGCGACCAGGCCCCGCTCGGGGTAGACGGTGGCGAACTCGGCCACGTAGCGGCACTGCACGTTGCCCTCCTCGGTCAGGCCTGCACGTACTCGTCGGCGTCGAACTCGACAAGCAGGTACGCCTTCGACAGGTCCCGGGGGGTGGTGTGCACCGGGGAGACCTCCCAGCGCAGCCACGGCTCGCCGCCCTCCCCGACCTGGAAGCCCACCCCGTAGCCAGCCTCGAACCCGCCCGATCCGCAGGTGCGGTCGGCCTGGATGTGCGCGCGGATCGCGTCCAGCAGGGCATACAGCGCGTCCTGGACGTCCTCGGCGTAACCGGCCACCGAGCGCAGGAAGCAGTGCAGGCGCACTGTCCAGCGCACGTGCTTCAGGCCCGAGCTGGCGCCGGCTACCGCCACGCGTCCCTCCCGGCCGCGCTCCAGCAGCACCAGGATCAGGCAGTCCGTGGTCGCCCCCGGGGTGCCCAGGCCGTAGTCGGTGGCGTGGTCGTCGCGTTTCGGGGCGGCCCGGCGCAGGACCGGCCCGTCCATCCCTGGCACCGAGATCTGCGGGGTGCGGTAGGTGTGGGTGGCCGGGTCATAGGGGCCGCCGAAGTATCGGCAGATCTGGTCGGCGATGGCGGCCGCGCTCACCGCACCCTCCGGTAGGGCTCCAGGAGACGTTCGGCCTCCGTGACCAGACCGGACCCGTCGTGCCCGCCGCCCACACGCGCGTTGGGTCGCACCTGGGTCGAGGGGAACGTGTCCTCGGCTTCGGAGTCGGGGCGCGGCCGCCGCGCCCCGGCGGAGAGGATGAACCCCCGGTGCACGTCCGGGGGCAGGGCGGACACCCCGGCGCCGGCGGTGTGAGCGTTGGCCAGCGGGGCCGTCAGCGGCAGCGTGGTGCCGGAGGTGTACCCGGCGGCCACCGTCACCGCCTCCTCCACACCTGGGTCCCACAGCCGCAGCACCGTGCCGGCGGCCACCCCGGTGGCGTCGGCCACCTGGATCGAGGTGGCGCCGGCGACCGCGTCGGCGGCAAGCAGGGTGTTGGCGTAGCCGGCGGTGTACGTCCACGTGGTGTACAGCTCGGAGGCGACCAGTGGTGGGCCGAACTGGAACGGGCCCAGCGAGGCGCCGTAGCCCAGGAACGACACGATGGTGCGGCCCTTCTCGATCCAGGTGTTCGAGAAGTCCGTCACCGGCGTGAGGTTGCCCGGGGTGTAGCCGTAGGACAGGGCGGTCACCGCGGTGACCGGGTGGTGGTCGGGCCGGTAGCGCACCGTCCCGTCCCGGGACAGTCGGAGCCGGGCGGACTCGGTCCGGACGTGCGCGGTCAACGTGCCCTGCCCGTCGGCGCTCATCTCCACGTAGTTGTCCGCCCAGGCTGAGGCCATCAGCAAAACGTTGCGCAGCTCGGCGTCCTGGTCGGCGGCCGAGGAGTCGCCGGGCCGCAGGTGCAGGCTGTCCAGGAACGTCGGGTGTGCCCGGAACGCGGCCACAGTGACGTAGGGCAGCGTCAGCACCGCTCACCTCCGGTGTCTGTGTCCGTGCCAGCCGCGGTGCGGATGGTGGCGGCCGTGTGCGCCCCGGTGGTGCCCGTGGACACCCCGGTGCGGATGGTGGCGGCCCCGTCGGCGAGCAGCCGCAGCCGGCGACAGGTGGTGGTGTCGGCGATGTCCATGCGACCCGCGGTGCGGGTGCCGGCGCCCCGCCCGACGAGCCCTAGCCGCCGGCGACAGGTGACGTGGTCGACGTGCCCTGGACATCCCGC
>CAMLHU010000322.1 GCA_946479825.1 uncultured Gemmatimonadota bacterium | reverse complement strand
CCGGCTTGACCGGGGTGAGGGTGACGCGGCGGAGCATCCCCTCGGTGACGAGGTATGGCGTGAGGCCGAAGGTGCGGTCCGGGTGGTTCGAGTCGGTCCAGCTGAAGTAGATCGGCCGCTTGCCGAGGTTGTCGTGGATGAGCGCCAGGGTGGCGAGGTCGCTCTTCTCGAGGTAGTAGGCGTTGGCCTGCGGGATGAACGTCCCGTTGACCGTGAGCTGCAGCGAGTCGAACCGGAGCGGCAGGTCCTTCTGGATCGGCGTCAGGTCGGCCAGGGTGTCGAGCTGGGCCTGGGTCCACTCGAACACCGGATTGGTCGGCGGCGTCAGCACGTTGCCGCCCACGGCCCCGGGGACGTCGCCGGCCTGGATCCGCTGCTTCCAGTAGGGGATGGCGTGCGCCACGTCGAACGGCGGGGTGACCCGGCGCCGGAGCTGGCGCAGGTGCCAGTCGGTGTTGAGGAGCGAGAGGTTGGCGAGGGTCACGTCCCGGCGGACGCCCAGCACTTCCTGGGCGAACCAGAGCGGGAAGGTGTCGTTGTCGCCCGCGGTGATGAGGATGCCGTAGGGCGCCACCGACTCGAGCATGTCCACCGCGATGTCGCGGGCCATCGTCTCGTGGGCGCGGCTCGCGGTGATGCGGTTGCCGAGCAGCGGGATGAGCGCGAGCGCGAGCACGGGGCTCGCCGCGGCCCAGCGCGCCGGCGCCGTGCCGGCCCGGGTGGTGAAGTCGGCGATCCACCGCATCACCACGCCGATCCCGATCCCGGCGCAGACGCCCCAGACCGAGAAGGCCCCGATGAAGAAGTAGTCGCGTTCGCGGACCTCGCGCGGCACGGTGTTGCCGAGCTGCGGGGCGATCGAGAACCCGTACTTGAAGTTCATGTAGAACACGAGCGCCACGCTGAGCGTGCCGAGCAGCGCGATCGCGGCCACGGCGGCCCGCCGGTTGGTGCGCCACAGGCCGCCGAGCCCGAGCAGGCCGAGCAGGGTGAAGAGGCCGGTGGCCAGCGCGCCGAGGGCGCCCCAGTCGCGGGCCCACTGCCAGCCGAAGTACTGGAAGAAGGTCGCCATCTGGTAGTAGAACGGCGCCTGCCGGTCCATCAGCGACGGCTTGCCGTACTGGACCCGGTTGAGCACGTCCATCAGCGCCTGGGAGAAGAAGCCGAGCGGCTCCCCCTCGTTGATCGGCGGGTACTGGGCCGCGCGGATCGGCAGGTAGACGTAGTTGAGCGAGATGCCGACGATCACCGCGCCGATGGCGAGGTACACCAGCGGGTCGCGGGGGCTCCGCCAGAGGGCGTACGCCACGAGCCCGGCGGTCACGACGGTCACGAGCAGCGGGCCGCTGCCGGCGCCGGGGTGGAGCAGGTCGGGGAGGTGGTTGAAGATCGCGAGCGCCAGGAACCAGCCGAGGAGCGGGGCCCACGGCCGGAAGACGACGCGGGGCTCCGTCCACAGGACATACACCGCCACGGCGGGGGCGCCGAGCACGCCCATCAGGTGATTGGTGGAGGTGAGCGCCGTGATATAGGCGATGAGCACGAGCCACCGGTCGCGGCTCGGCCCCGGCTCGGCGTCGCCCCAGTGCACCGCGAGCCAGACGACCAGCGCCACCGAGAGCATCGAGACCGTGTACACCTTCTCGTTCACCACCGACTGGTTCCACACCGTCCACGCCGTGCCGGCGATGAGCACGCCGGCGAAGGCGGCGGTGAGCCGCGCCCACCGCACCGGCACGATGGTCCGGAGCCACCGCTCCCCGATCAGGAACCAGAGCGCGGCGGAGAGCGCGCTCGTCACCGCGGCGAAGAGGTTGATCCGGACCGCGTAGTCGGCCGCGAGGGGGAGGAGGCCCCAGGTATGGGCCAGCACGGTGAAGAGCGGGTTCCCCGGCGGGTGCGGGATGCCCAGCACCTTGGCGGCGGCGATGTACTCGGACGTGTCCCAGAACGCGGTCGTGGGCGAGAGCGTCGCCACGTAGATCGCGAGCAGGATCGCGCCGGCGAGGCCGGCCCAGGCGTAGGGCGGGTGTTCGTTCTTGAATTCCATGGGCGTCGGAGTCGGTAAGCGGTAAGCGGTAAGCCGTGAGCGGGGGCGGGCGCGGGGCCCCCGAGGGCGCCCGCCGACCGCTCACCGCCCACCGCTGACGGTCAGTGCCGGAACTGTCTCTTGCCGGTCAGGATCATCGCGATGCCGCGCTCGTTGGCCGCGGCGATGACCTCGGCGTCGCGTACGGAGCCGCCGGGCTGGATGATGGCGGTGATCCCCGCCGCCGCGGCCTCCTCGATGCTGTCGGCGAACGGGAAGAACGCGTCGGACGCGAGCACCGCGCCGCGGGTGTCGTGCCCCTGCTTCCGCGCCTTGTGGACCGCGAGGTAGGCGCTGTCCACCCGGCTGGTCTGCCCGCACCCGATCCCGATGGCGCGCTCCTCGCGGGCGATGAGGATCGCGTTCGACTTGACCGCCCCCACCGCCGCCCAGGCGAACGCCAGGTCGCCCCGCTCGAGGTCGGTCGGCTGCCGCTCGGTCGCCACCTTCCACCCGGTCTCGTCGGGGTCGAAGGCGTAGCGGTCCTGCACCAGGAACCCGCCGCGGACCCGCTTGAAATCGAGTCCGCGCGCCACGCCGATCGGAAGCTCCACCACCCGCAGGTTCTTCTTGGCCCGGAAGATCTCGAGCGCCTCGGCCTGGAACGACGGCGCCACCACCACCTCGACGAACAGGTCCTTCATC
>CAMLHU010000321.1 GCA_946479825.1 uncultured Gemmatimonadota bacterium | reverse complement strand
ATTGACGCTGCCGGTGACGACCCCATAGGCCAGTTGAATTTCGCGGTGGAACTTGGCAACGGCGGCGGCCAGGAGGGCAAATTTGAGCGCCCCGTTATTCGTGACCCGGTCGATCGCATCCACCAGATCCCGGAGGCCAGCCGCCAGCGGGCCGATGGTGTCCAGAATTTCCTTGCCGCTGGCCGCGAAGAACTGGCCGAAGTCCACCGCGCTCTTGATGAGACCCAGGAGCGCCTCCTGGTTGCGCTGGTCCTCCAGCGCGCTCGTCACCATCTGCACGCCATGCGTCAGGTCATCCGCCAGGGTGGTCGCCAGCGCCTTGACCTTATCAGTGTCAACCGCCGCGTTGAGCTTGATCATCTCCGCGACAAAGGCATCGAAGATCGGGCGGCCAGCGATGGCGGCGAGCTGGCGGAAGTTATCCTCCAGGGTGGAAATTTGGGTCTGGAAGTTCTTCTGCTGGTCGGCCATCAGTCCCTTGAAGCGATCCAGGGAGTTCAGGTAGACCGCGAAGAGTTGATCGGGCGACGCCCCCGCCTGGGCGGCCAGTTCGATTTGCTTGCGCGTTTGGGTCGTGATGAGGCCCAGTTGCTCCAGGCGCAGGGCAGCGCGGCCACCGGGGTCGCCCGCCTGCAAGGCTTCATAGAAGCGGGCGGTCCAGAAGGTCGTCTCCTTGAAGCCTTCGGAGAGCGAGCCGGTCACATTGATCGTGCCGGCGGCGGCGTCGCCCAGACGGGTCAGGTTTTGCGCGGTGTTGAGCGCGTCGCCACCGAGCGCCTGGAGCGTGGTCGCACCTTTGAGCACATCCTCGAAATTGAACGGGGTTTCTTTGGCGAACTGAAAGACGCGCTGGACTTCATCGGCAGCGGCTTTGGTATTGCCATAAAACTTGGTAAAGACGGCCTGGGACTGGTCGAGCTGGGCGTTGAACTGGATCACCCCATCGCCCAGCGCGGCCAGGGCGTTGTGCGCGGACTCAATCCCGGCCCGGAAGACGGTCGTGCCGAGGCCGATCGCCAGCCCGGTTTTCAGCACATTGCCGGTGCGATTGACGAGCTGGTTGGTGAGTGATTCGACGCGCTGATAGCCCGCCTCAAACGGCGCGGTATCCGCGTCCAGGGTGAACGTCGCGCGCCCGAGGTTGGCCGATCCCGCGCTCATAACTCGCCCACTCCAAAGCCGCCTTCAACGATGAAAAACCGCCGCAGTTCTGCCGCGCTGGTGATCTCATAGGTGCCGTCCAGGCGGCGCCCCGGCAGATAGTGACCGCTCGCCTGCATTTCCCAGGCGGAGAGCACCGCCTGCCGGTAGGACGGATCACACTCTGGTTGGGCGACGGTCATGATCGTCACCCAGCGCAGGCTCTCCTCCGCCTGGAGCATCCCCAGCTTGCGCGTGCAGGCGACCAGCAGAACTTCGGGTAAGTCTAGCCAGTCACCGGGGCGGCTGCCGGGGTAGAAGCGGGTGAGGCGGGGGATGAGGTCGCCCCAGTCGGTTGGCTCACTGTGTCCGTCGTCGTCCCGGTCGAGCCGCCAGTGGGGGCGACGATAAAGGCCAAAAAACGCCCGACCAGTCGCTCGCGCTGATCGGGACGCATCTGCTGAATAATGGCGCGCGGCATACTGGGCAGGAAGCAGCGGATCATCATCTCGTTGCATTTATCCAGCATGGCGTCGTCTTGCGGATCGACACTGTCGTCGCCTGCGTCCAGATCCGCCCAGAGCGCCGGATTGTCCTCCTGACCCGGGGCCAGATCGCGCACCTTCGCCGCCAGGGCGAACTTACGCCGCCAGTATTTGAACAGGATCTTCTGACTGACCGTGCCGATCTCGGTGAGGCCCAGCATCTCATAGGTGCGGCCTTGATAGACCACATCGAGCCGCTCCGGGGCGACGTCGTCCAACTCCAGGGGCACCCAGAGCGCCTCCGGGGCGGGCGGTGGCGCGACTTCCGGTTGCGGCGCGCCCGCGTCGCCATACATGATCGCCTCATCGCTCGGCGCGGTCGCGGCAGCGCTCGCTGCCGGGGTGGTGTCTGCCGTGATTGGGGTGGATTGATCGACCATTGCCTTCCTCCGCGCGGTCGTGTGTTCCGCCACGCCAGGGCGCGGCCCGACCGGATAGGATGATCAGCGCCTAGCTGATCACGTCACGAATTTTGACGACCCGGCTCGGCGTGGTGGAGGTGTCCACCAGCGCACTGACCTCCAGCGCGATGAGCGCGGCAGCGTCCGGGGTGAACCGGGGCGCTGGAGTGCCGGTAGCGATCCCTTTCGGGACAAAGACGCGGAAGGGGAATCCGTCGGGCTGGCGAATATCGAACCCCCAGGCGTTGTTCTGCTCGGTGAGCGAGGAGCCGATGTCCAGATCGACATGGGTGGTGATCGACGTATCCAGGTCGCCCATGCCCGAGGCGAGCTGGACATTGGCCGGGGTCATCTCCGCGAAGGAGGTCGAGAGGGTGATCGTCCGGTTGGTGATCGGGCGGACCAGGGGGTCGAATTCCTGATCCACGCGAATCTCGCCCCGGGTGATGTTCATCGAGAAGCCGAGACCACCGGAGGTGTAGCCGCGATCCACCCAGGCGGCGAGTTGCGCCGGGGGGCCGGTGGGGGTTCCCCAGGCGGTGCCGTAGGTGACGGTATCCGCCGGGAGCTGGTTGTTGCCAGCGGGATCGAAGGGGGTGGAATAGCACAGGTAGTTACGGCCCGAGATGACCGCATTGGCATCCGCCACGGTAGCCTCCT
>CAMLHU010000320.1 GCA_946479825.1 uncultured Gemmatimonadota bacterium | reverse complement strand
GTCGCTCATCGTGCCGGGCGACACGTGCGACAGGTCCACCAGCATCCCGAGCCGGTTCATCTCGCGCACCACCTCCTCGCCGAAGCGAGTGAGTCCGCCGTGCGCCGCGGTGTCGAGCGCCGCATCGGCCCAGTCGAGCGTCACGTTGTGCGTGAGCGTCATGTACCGGGCGCCGAGGTCGTAGTACGCCCGGAGCGCGCCGAGCGAGTTCTCGATGACGTGGCCGCCTTCCATCCCGATGAACGAGGCGATCTTGTGGGCCTTGAAGGCGCGCTCGATGTCGGCGGACGAGTACGCCGGCATCAGGACGTCGGGATACCGGGCGATCATCCGGCGGGCGATGTCGATCTGCTCGAGCTGCATCCGGGCGTAGCCGCTGTCCTTGTCCTCGCCCGGGACGTACACCGACCAGAACTGCGCCGAGACGTGCCCGGCGCGGAGCCGCGGAATGTCGGTCATCCCCTTGACGTGACCGCGGATGTCGTAGGCCTCGACCGACATCGGCGCGGCGGAGTCGGTGCGGATGACCCACGGCAGGTCGTTGTGGCCGTCCACCAGCGGCACCTGCGACAGCAGCCGCTCGGCGTGGGCGAGCGCGGGATCGCCCTGGGGGCGGGCCTGGGCCCGGAGGGCCGGTGCGGCGAGAAGGGCGGCGCCGGCGCAGAGGGCCACCAGCGGGAGGCGGGAGAGGGCTGGCACGGTCAGGGGCTCCTCGGAAGGAAGGATCCGCTCAGCGCTTGCCGATGCGGACCAGTTCGGGGCGGCGGATGAACTCAGGGCAGATGGTCTGGTCGAACTCGTACGGGCCGCCGGTCTCGGCGTCCGTCCAGGGGAAGCCCCGGCAGACCGCTGGATAGTACGGCGCGTCGTGCAGCACGCAACCGGCGTCCTGCCGGTAGAACACGCAGCGCCGATTCCGGACCCGGGTGCGCCATTCGCCCCAGCGGGTACGGTAGACGGTCTCGCGGCCATGCTCGCGGCGGATGGCCCGGGCTTCATCGTCGCTCAGCGTGGTCCCCCAGGAGCAGCAGGCCGACTCGTGGGGACACGGAAAGCACGGGAGCTTCGGATATCCGCTCATCGGCCGGCCACCTCGCGGATCGGCGCACCTTCCACCGGCTCGGTGGGGCGGATGCCCAGCAGGGCGGCCAGCGTCGGGGCGATGTCCACCGTGCGGACCGGGCGCGCCGGGCGCGCAGCCGGGATCCCCGCTCCCCAGAACGCGACCGGGACCCGGGTGTCGTCGAGACTCGTCGTCCCGTGCTCGGTACTGCCGTGGCCGTCGTACCACTGCCACCCGTCCTTGGCGACCCCGGCCGCGATCCACGCGAAGTCGGGCGGCAGCAGGCGCCGCCAGCGGGCCGCCTGCAGGTCGCCGGGGCCGGCGGCCGCCAGCGAACGGGGAGTGTAGACGCGTTCGACCCCGGGAAGACCCGCGGCCTCCTTCGCGACCGCGCTCTCCAGGCTGTCCACGTTCACGCCGCGCGCGGCGAGGGCCGGCACGTCGCCGTAGAGGAGGCCCGCCTCGTCGCGGAACCCGAAGTCCACCGCGAAGCGCGGGTCGTAGGTCGCCTGCAGGCGCTTCACGATCGGACGGAGCGCGACGGTCCCGCCCGGCTTGCCCCGGGCCTCAAGGGCCTCGGGGAACGACGTCACGCCGTGATCGGCGGTGAGGGCGAAGACCGCCTGATCCGGCGGAACGAGCGTGGCGAGGCTGTCGAGGAACCAGCCGAGCCAGCGGTCCACCCGGAGGACCTGGTCGTGGATCTCGCGGGAGTCGGGCCCGTAGGCGTGGCCGACGGCGTCGGTGGACGAAAGCGAGATCGAGAGCAGGTCGGTATGCCCATCGGCGCCGAGGCCGAGCTGGCGGACCCCTTCGAGCGCGATGTCGAGCGTGAGGGAGTCCATCCAGGGGAAATCGATGACCCTGGTCGCGGCGCTGGCGGAGTCGGCGGGGAACAGGTGCGGGAAGACGACGTCGTGCCCGCCGTGCTCGTACGGCTCCGAGTCGGGCTCGGCGTAGGCCGAGTCCGGCAGGAGGAGGGTCCACGCCTTGCCGGCCAGCGCGCGGGCGCCGGGGCGCTGGTCGTACGCCGAGACCCACGCCGGGAGGGTGTCTCGATAGTAGGTGCTCGTGGTCCAGCGCCCGCCCACGTACCAGAACACGTTGGCCCGGGCCCGGCCGATCGGCAGGATGGCGCCACGATCCTTGCGGGACACGGAGAGGGCGCGGGCGCCCGAATCAGCGGCGAGCATCCAGTCGTAGAGGGCCGTGCCACGGAATCGCATCGGCGAGGCGCCGGCGGCCCCGGGGTCGCCGACGATCGGATACGCCGGATCCGGCACGCCCAGCGCATCGTTGACGATCCCGGTGCTGGCCGGGGAGCGCCCGGAGAGCATCGTGGAATGTCCCGGGGCCGTCACGGTGACCGCGTGATCCTGGAGGCCGTCGAGGAACACGGCACCGCGGTCGAGGATGCGCCGGAACCCGCCGGTGAACTGCGCGTCCCAGCGCGACAGGTAGTCGGGGCGGAACTGGTCCACCGCGATGAGCACCACGAGGCGGGGCTTCGGGGGCGGGGCGGCGGGGGACGGTACGAGCAGTGACGCGAGCGCGAGTGCGAGCATCACCTAAACTAGTCCCGCCAAGCGGCGCGCGGCAATGCGCCGGAAACGCTCGACGCCCGCTCGGATGAGCGGGCGTCGATGAGTGCGCCGCGTAGGAATCGAACCTACAACCTAGTGATTAAGAGTCACTTGCTCTGCCAATTGAG
>CAMLHU010000319.1 GCA_946479825.1 uncultured Gemmatimonadota bacterium | reverse complement strand
GGCCCCCGCGAACCCGGCCCCAGGATCCAGGCCGAGCGGGTGGACGGCGGCGGTGACGGCGCCAAGTCCGGCGGCCGCGGCGGCGGAGAGCGCGGGACCCGCCACCTCCGCCACGAGGCCCACGGCCACGGGCGCGCCCTTCCGCGAGATGCGCCGGAGGACGTCGTCGAGGCCGGCGAACGGGAGGGCGACGACCACGACTGTGCCGGGACCGACCGCCCGGTCGATCCGGTCGGCGATGTCGTCGACCGCCCCGGCGGTCAACGCCGCGACGGCATCGCCCCGCCGGGGCGACCAGCCGAGCACCGGCGTGATCCCCGCCAGGCGCGCCTGCCACGCGACCGAGCCGCCGATCGCGCCGAGGCCGAGCACCGCCAGGCGATCAGGGCGCACGGCCGCCGCTTTTCGGTACCCGACCGCGTGATTCCGCCGTTGTCGCGCGCATGGGCCAATGGTACTTATGGCCCGCGGGTTCCTCAACGGAGGAGCGCCGCCTCACCTCGCCGGCGAGCGCGCGATGACCTCCACCCTGCCAAGCACCGCTCTTCCGTTCTGCGACGCCTGGCTCGTCCCGGTGCTGGTGGAGGCCGGCGTGCTCACGGTGGACCAGGTCCGGTGCGCGGCCGAGAGCTCGGCGCCTTCGCTCTGGGAGGCGGCGGTCGGCCACGGGTGGGCCACGTCGGAGGGCATCGCGGCCGCGGTGGCGCGGCGGTTCGGGCTCCCGCTCGCCGACCTCGCCGCCGCGGCGCCTGATGCCGCGGCGCACGTGCCGGCCACGCTCGCGCGGCGCCACCAGATCGCGCCGCTCCGATTGGCGGGACGGTACCTGGTGGCGGCGACCGCCGACCCGCGCGACCTCGCCGCGGAGCAGGCGCTCGCGTTCCGGTGCGGGCGGCCGGTGCGGTTCGAGGTCGCGACCCCTGAGGCGATCGCCCGCCGGCTCGACGAGCTCTACCGGCCGGGGCGCGACGCCGCGCGCCTGGTCGATGCGCTGATCGCGGAAGCCGCCGCGGCGCGGGCGAGCGACCTGCACTTCGACCCGGAGGAGGGCGCGCTGGTGGTGCGCCGCCGGGTGGACGGCGTGCTGCACGAAGTCCGCCGACTGCCCGCCAGCGAGGGGGCCGCCATCGTGCGCCGGGTCAAGATCCTGGCCAATCTCGACGTCACCAATCCGCTCGTCCCCGCCGACGGCCGGGCCACGGCGCGCATCGGCGGGACCCTGGTGGACCTGCGGGTGGCGACGGCGCCGGTCGCCCGCCGGGGCGAAAAAGCGGTGATCCGCCTGCTCGACCCCGCCAACCTCAAGGCCGGCCTCGGCGACCTGGGCCTCGCCCCGGCGGAGCTCTCGGCGTGGCGCGGGCTGCTGACCCGGCGGGAAGGGATCGTCCTCGTCACCGGGCCCACCGGCAGCGGCAAGACGACGACGCTCTATGCCGCGATCAACGAGCTCCGGACCGGCAAGGTCAACATCGTGACCGTCGAGGACCCGGTCGAGTACGAGCTCGCGGGGGTGTCGCAGATCCAGGTGCACGAGGGCCAGCGCCGGACCTTCGCCTCGGTGCTCCGCTCGGTGCTGCGGCAGGATCCCGACATCCTCCTCGTGGGGGAGATCCGCGACCCGGAGACCGCGGCGACCGCCGCCCAGGCCGGCCTCACCGGTCACCTCGTGCTCTCGACGCTCCACACCAACGACGCGCCGTCGGCGCTGGTCCGCCTCCGCGACCTCGGGCTCGACGCGTTCACGCTGGCGTCGGTGCTCCAGGGGGTGGTGGCCCAGCGGCTGGTGCGGCGGGTGTGCCCGCGCTGCGCCGGCGCGGGGTGCGAGCACTGCGACCGCTCGGGATACCGCGGCCGGATCCCGATCGTGGAGATCCTCCCCGTGACGGCGACCGTGGGCCGGCTGCTCGGCGAGGGCGCGGCCCCGGGGGAGATCGCCGACGCGGCCCGCCGCGAGGGGATGCGGAGCCTCTGGGAGAGCGGGCTCGAGCGGGTGCGGGCCGGGCGGACGACGCTGCAGGAGCTCGAACGCGTGGTCGGGAGCGGTCACGGCGGCGGACCGAACCAGGTGCGCGAACGCCCGGCGGCCCGGATCCTGGTGGCCGACGACGACCCGGCGCTCCGGGCGCTCGCGCGCGCGGTGCTGACCCGCGAAGGCCACGCGGTGGACGAGGCGCCCGACGGCTTCGCGGCGCTCGCGCGGGCGGAGCGGGAGGCGTACGACCTGATCCTGCTCGACGTCGCGATGCCGGGAAAGGACGGCTTCGCCGTGCTCGACATCCTGCGAGCCCGCCCCCGCACCCGCGACGTGCCGGTGGTGATGCTGACCGCCCAGGGCGACGCCGAAGTCCCCGCGCTCGAGCGGGGGGTGCGGGACTTCGTGGTCAAGCCGGTGCGGCCGGAGGTGCTGGCGGCGAGGGTGAGGAGGGTGGTTGGGGGAGCTTGGAGCTAGGAGCTGGGAGCTGGGAGCTGGGAGCTTGGAGCTAGGAGCTGGGAGCTGGGAGCTAGGGGCGTAGGGCGTAGGGCTTAGGGCTTAGGGCACAGGGCTGAGGGCTTAGGGCTTAGGGCTTAGGGCGCGGTGGGAAATCACTCGACACCGAGTGGCGCACCCCATACTGTTGACCTACGGAGCAGGCGCCCGGCACGAGGATCTCCCCCCACCCTCCACGCTCTAAGCTCCAAGCTCTAGGCTCCAAGCTCCAAGCTCCAAGCTCTAAGCTCCAAGCTCTAAGCTCCAAGCTCTACGCCCCCCTACGCCCTACGCCCAACCAACATGCCCACCATCCTCAT
>CAMLHU010000318.1 GCA_946479825.1 uncultured Gemmatimonadota bacterium | reverse complement strand
CGTTCTTCAAGGGGTACCGGCCGCAGTTCTACTTCCGGACGACGGACGTGACGGGCAACTGCGAGCTGCCGGCGGGCGTCGAGATGGTGATGCCGGGGGACAACGTGCAGATGACGATCGAGCTGATCACGCCGATCGCGGCCGAGGCGGGGCTCCGCTTCGCGATCCGCGAGGGCGGCCGGACGGTCGGCGCCGGCGTCATCACCAAGATCCTGGCGTAAGACGTAGCAACACGAGGCACGCGACGGGACGCACATCGGCGTCCGCCGCCTCTGCCCTGAAGACGGAAGACCGAGGCCGAAGATGGCTGGCAAGATCCGGATCCGACTGAAGGCGTTCGACCACGGCGTGCTCGACCAGGCCGCCGCGGACATCGTGCGGACCGCCGAGAAGACCGGCGCGCAGGTGTCCGGCCCCATCCCGCTCCCGACGAAGATCGAGCGCTGGACGGTGCTGCGGAGCCCGCATGTCGACAAGAAGAGCCGCGAGCAGTTCGAGCTGCGCACCCACAAGCGCCTCCTCGACATCAACGATTCGCGTCCGCAGACCATGGACGCCCTGACGAAGCTCGACCTGCCCGCCGGGGTGGACGTCGAGATCAAGGTGGGCTGAGACCATGACCAGCGGACTCATCGGGCGGAAGCTCGGGATGACCCGGGTCTTCGCCGAGGACGGCACCAGCGTGCCGTGCACCGTGATCGAGGCGGGTCCCTGCCGCGTCCTGCAGGTCAAGGACGGCGCGGTCCAGCTCGGCTTCGGCGAGAAGAAGGCGACGCGCACCCCCAAGGCGGAAGCGGGCCAGGCCAAGGCGGCCGGCCTCGAGGCGGCGCCGTCGGTCCTGAAGGAGTTCGGCGTGGCGGGTGACGCGCCGAAGACGGGGGACACCGTCACCGTCGGCATCTTCGCCGCGGGCGAGACGGTCAAGGTCACCGGCACCACGAAGGGCCGCGGGTTCCAGGGCATCGTGCACCGGTACGGCGCGGGCGGTGGCCCGGCCTCGCACGGCAACACCCGGCACCGGAAGCCCGGTTCCGTGGGCGCCGGCACCGACCCGTCGCGCGTCATCAAGGGGAAGCGGATGCCCGGGCACATGGGCGCCGAGAAGCACACCGAGCTGGGGCTCAAGGTCGTCAAGATCGACGCCGACCGGAACCTGCTCTTCGTGCGCGGCGCGGTGCCGGGGTCCAAGAACGGGATCGTCCTCGTGAACAAGCAGTCTGGGAGGAGCCGGTATGCTTGAAGCGGCTCATTATTCGTCGGCCGGCGCGCGGCACAAGTCGCCCTTCGCGCTGCCCAAGGATTACTTCGACGGTGAGGTGAACGAGCCGGTGCTGCACAGCGCCGTGCGTGCGTTCCTCAACAACCAGCGGCAGGGCACCGCCGCCACGAAGACCCGGAGCTACGTCTCCGGCGGCAACCAGAAGCCGTGGAAGCAGAAGGGGACCGGCCGGGCCCGTCAGGGTTCGTCGCGCGCCCCGCACTGGCGCGGCGGCGGCGTGGTGTTCGGGCCGAGCCCGCGCAGCTACGAGACCGACCTGCCGAAGAAGGTGAAGCAGCTGGCCCGCCGCTCGGCGCTCAACGCCCGTGCGCGCGAGGGCGCCCTGCACGTGGTCGAGGCGATCGCGTTCGCGGCCCCGAAGACCAGCCAGCTGGTGGAGCTCCTGGGCAAGCTGGGCGTGGCCGAGGCCAAGGTGCTGGTGCTCACGGCGACGCACCGCCCGGCGGTCTGGCTCTCGGGCCGGAACCTCCCGAAGGTGGACGTGCTGCAGTACGCCGAGGCGAGCGCCTACGACATCCTCTGGGCCGACCAGGTGGTGGTCGACGAGGCGGCACTGACCGGCGGCGAGGCCGTGGCGAACCCGGCGGCCCCGGTGGCCGAAGGGAAGGCGCCGAAGGCCAAGAAGGCGGCCCCGGCCAAGAAGGCCAAGGCGGAGAAGAAGGCCGCCAAGCCCAAGGCCGAGAAGAAGGCGCCCAAGGCCAAGGCGGCGGCCAAGAAGCCGGCCAAGAAGGCCGCACCCAAGAAGAAGGGGGGCAAGTAAATGGTCGCGCTCCGCGAGATCGTCGTGCGCCCGCTGCTGACGGAGAAGAGCTCGTCGGCGTTCCAGGCGCGGAAGGAATACACGTTCGAGGTGCACCCCGACGCCACCAAGCCGCTCATCCGGCAGGCGCTGCAGGAGCTCTTCAACGTGACCGTGAAGGATGTGCGCACGATGGTGGTGCGCCGCAAGTCCGTGACGCGGGGCCGCTACACCGGGGCCACCGCCATGTGGAAGAAGGCGATCGTGGTGCTGAAGGATGGCGACACGATCCCCGTCTTCGAGGGCTGATCCCATGAGCATCAAGCAGTTCCGTCCCGTCACGGCGGGCACGCGGTTCCGGATGGTGAGCGGGTTCGACGAGATCACCCGCGGCACCCCCGAGAAGTCGCTGCTCGAGCCGGCCCGGAAGTCCGGCGGCCGCAACAACAAGGGCCACGTGACGCTCCGCCGCCGCGGCGGCGGGCCCAAGCAGCAGTACCGCAAGATCGACTTCAAGCGGAACAAGTTCGGGATCCCGGCCCGGGTGGCGGAGATCGAGTACGACCCGAACCGCACCAGCCGCATCGCGCTCCTGGTGTACGCCGACGGCGAAAAGCGCTACATCATCCACCCCGAGGGCCTCAAGCAGGGGGACATGGTGGTGTCGGGGCCGGGGTCGGATGTCCGGCTCGGCAACGCGATCCCGCTCGGGGAGATGCCGCTCGGCACCACGGTGCACAACGTGGAGCTCAAGATCGGCAAGGGCGGGCAGA
>CAMLHU010000317.1 GCA_946479825.1 uncultured Gemmatimonadota bacterium | reverse complement strand
CTATAGGGGAGTAGCTCAATTGGTAGAGTAGTGGTCTCCAAAACCATTGGTTGCAGGTTCGAGTCCTGTCTCCCCTGCCAAACAGGTCAATATACAATCGAATCTCTGTTGTAGCGGTTCGATTTTTTTGTTGTTTTTTGTATTCGCTGTCCCTATTACCTCTAACATACCACCACAAACGTCTGCCCGCTCACCGCACCTCTCGCCTCTCACGTCTCGCCTCTCACGTCTCACCGCTCACCTCTCACCGCTTCTCCCCCGCCAGCAGGAACTTCTCCCACACCAGCGCGGCGATGCCGGCGCCGAGGATCGGGCCGACCCAGTAGGCGATGTGGCCGGTCCACTGGCCGGCGACGAGGGCGGGGCCGAAGGCGCGGGCCGGGTTCATCGCGGCGCCGGTGAGCGGCGCGCCGACCAGCATCATCGCGAACACGGCGAGCCCGACGCCCCACCCGGCCATCCGCGTGGCCCGGGGCGAGACGATCGTCGCGTAGTACGCGGTCATCAGGACGAAGGTCATCACGGCCTCGAGGCAGATCGCCCCGCTCATCGTGACGGCCGTGTGGATCGAGGGGACGCCGAGGTCGAGCACCCGGGTGACGCCGGCGGGGAAGGTCGCGTTCACCGCGATCGCGCCCACCACGGCGCCGACCAGCTGCGCCACCACGTACAGCCCCGCGCGCGCCGCGTCGATCCGTCCGCCGATCAGCATCCCGACGGTCACCGCCGGGTTGACGTGGCCGCCGGAGTACGGGAGGGCCACGGTGACCGCGAGGCCGAACGCCACGCCGCTCGCGAGGGCGATGCCGAGGAGGTTGAACCCGGCGCCGGGATAGGGGTTGGCCGACATCGCCGCGACGGCGGCGAAGACGAGCAGGAACGTGCCGAGCGCTTCGACAAGGAGCGGACGGGCGAGGGAACGCATCGCGCAGGCCTCGGGAGTTCGGATGTGTGCGTGGGATGTGCCGCGAACGCCGGGAATCTTAGGCCGGGCCCCCGGGCGGCGCTAGTCGGCCCGGCGGAACACCAGCGCGGCGTTGATCCCGCCGAACCCGAACGAATTGCTGAGGAGGTACTCGGGGTCGGCGTCGAGCCCCTCGCCGCGGAGGTAGGCGAGGTCGCACGCCGGGTCGGGGTCGTCGAGGTTGACGGTCGGCGGCAGCCAGCGGCGGCGGCTCGCGAGCGCGCAGATGGCCGCCTCGAAGGCGCCGCTCGCGCCGAGCGCGTGGCCGTAGTACCCCTTGGTGCCGCTCACCGGCAACCGCGCCGCGTGGGCGCCGAACACCTGACGCAGCGCCAGGGTCTCCGTCGGGTCGTTGAGCAGCGTGGCCGAGCCGTGGGCGTTCACATAGCCGACCGCGCCCGCGTCCACCCCGGCCTCGGTGAGCGCGAGCCGGATGGCGCGGGCGGCCTGGCTGCCGTCGGGGCGCGGCGCGGTCATATGGTGCGCGTCGTTGGTGGTCCCGAACCCCGCCACCTCGGCGTACACCGGCGCCCCGCGCGCGAGGGCGCGGTCGCGCGACTCGAGCACCAGCACGGCGGCGCCCTCGGCCATCACGAAGCCGTCGCGGCCGCGGTCGAACGGCCGGCTGGCCGCGGCGGGGGCGTCGTTGCGGGTGGACATCGCCCGGATGATGGCGAACGCGCCGAACGAAAGCGGGGCGAGCGGCGCCTCCGATCCCCCGGCGAGCATCACGTCGGCTTCGCCCCGCCGGACCGCGCGGAAGGCCTCGCCGATCGCGATCGCGCCGGAGGCGCAGCTCATCCCGTTGGTGGCGTTGGGCCCGCTGATCCCGAACTCGATCGCGAGGTTGCAGCTCGTCGCGCCGGCGAAGACGGTGAGCGCGAGCCCGGGATCCACCTCGCGGAGCCCTCCCTGCAGGTAGCGCGCGTGCTGCTCCTCGGCGTGTCCCACGCCGCCGAGCGCGGTCCCCATCATCGCGCCCACCCGGTCGCGATCCTCGCGCCCAAGGTCGAGCTCGGCGTCGGCCAGGGCCAGGCGGCTTGCCGCGAGCGCGAACTGCGAGCAGCGATCCAGCCGGCGGATCCGGCGTTCCTCGAGGAAGTCGGCGGGGCGGAAGTCGGGGACTTCACCCGCGACCTGGGTGCGGAACGGGGCGGGGTCGAAGCGCGTCACCCGCCCGACCGCCGATCGGCGGGCGCGCAGTCCGGTCCAGAGCCCCTCCGCCCCGGTGCCGATCGGCGTCACGGCGCCGATCCCGGTGATGACCACACGGCGGGGTTCAGTCATGGTGCTGCTCCAGGTGTCGCGCCAGCCCGGCCAGCGTGCGCGAGGCGATCCCGTGCACGAACACCGGCCCGATGATCCACTCCGCCGCGGCCCGACCGATGACCGGCCACGGGGGACCGTCCCACTCGTGGACGATCGTGGCCGTGGTGCCGTCGGGTCCCGCGGTGACCGACCAGACCACATCCATCCCGGTGGTGACGCCCCGCACGTGCCGGTATCGCACCAGGCGGCGCGCCTCGTCCACCCACATCTCCGACACCCACCAGGTGGGCCAGCGCAGGGCGCCGAACGGCCGCCACGCCGCCATCTCCACCACCGTGCGATCGGCGTGGCGTTCGAGCACCCGGACCCGGCGGTAGTGCGGCAGCAGCGCGGGCCAGCGCTCCACGTCCCGCGCCGCCCGGAATACGTCGTCGCTCGGCGCGTGGATCTGCCGCACGTCCACGGTGCGCATCGTCAGGCCCTCCACCAGGCCACGAGCCGGAACCCGGGACGCCGCGCGACCGTCGCGGGCACTCCCGCCTCGCCGCAGAGCGCGGCGAGCTCCTCCCGGGTGTACC
>CAMLHU010000316.1 GCA_946479825.1 uncultured Gemmatimonadota bacterium | reverse complement strand
ACTGGTCGCCAAGGGCGCGGCCCGCGCCGATGGCGAGCGCCCGAAACGCTATCGCGCCGAGGCGGCCCCGGCGCTCCTCGTCCGGCTCGCGAACGCGCAGGGCGAGGCGCTCGACCGGCTGACCCAGGCGCTCGGATCGGGCGCCGACGGCGACGGCCCGGCGACGGTGGAGATCACCTCGTCGCGCGGGCTGCTGCAGCTGCTCTCGCGCGAGATCGCCCGGGCCGCCGAGCGGGTCTGGCTCTGCGCCCCCGCGGAGGCGTACCCGATCCTCGCGCCGGTGCTGCGGCGCGCCCGTGCGCAGGTGGCCGACGTGGACCTGCGATCGCCGGGGCCGGTGACGCTCGACTTCGCCTCGGTCGGGCCGGCGACGGCCGACGAATGGCCGGGGGAGCCGATCGTGTGCGTGGTGGACCGGCGCTCGGCCACCATCGCCGCGCGGAACGGCGACCTGGTCCAGGGCCAGTGGAGCTCCGCGGCGCCGTTCGTGGCCGGCGCCGCCGCCACCTTCCGCCACCTGCGGGGCGCGTGATGCCGTCGTCGCTCGAGGAAGCCCTCGCGCAGCTCGGCCGCGACTACCTGGCCGAGGCGCCGGCCCGGCTGGCGGAGCTGCGGAAGGACCTGGCGGCGCTCGAGGCGGGCGAGTCCGACGCGCTCGATTCGCTCCGGGCGCGCTTCCACCGGCTGGCGGGCTCGGGGGGATCGCACGGGTTCAACGAGGTGAGCGAGGTGAGCCGCCGGGCGGAGCTCTGGATCCAGGCGCATCCCGCCGCCGCCGACGCCTACGAGGTCCTGCGCCGCGAGATCGACGCGCTCACCCAGGCCTTCGACCGGGCGGGGGCGGCCGTGGGCCCGGCGGCGGGGCCGGCCGCCGCCCTGCGCCGTCACGTCGAGTTCACCTGGAACGCGCTCGTGGTGGGCGCCTCGCCGGACCGGGCCGCCGCGCTCACCGGCCTGCTCGAGAGCGCCGGATTCGCCGTCCGGGTGGCGGAGCCGAGCGGCACGGCGCCCGACGCGGTGCCGACCCACGCGCACCCCGACCTGGTGGTGGTGGTGCACGAGGTGAACGGCCCCGATCCCTACATCATCGCGGCGGCGTGGACCTCGCGCGGGCGGTTCCGGCCCCGGGCGGTGGTGCTCTTCGAGGTGGCGGGGCCGGTGGACCGGCTGCGCGCGGCGAGCGCCGGGATCGACGCGATCTTCCGCGGGGTCAACGCCGACACGGAGCTCCCGGCCTACGCGCGAGCGCTGGCCCGCGTCGGGCAGCCCCCCGGCAGCGTGGTCCTGGTGGAGGACGACGCGACGACGGCCCGGCTCATCATCAGCGTGCTCGAGCAGGCCAACCTGCGGGTCACCTGGTGCCGGGGGATCCGCGACGCCGAGCGGCTGGTCGAGGGGAGCTACCCGGACCTCTTCCTGCTCGACGTCCGGCTGCAGGACGGCGACGGGTTCACGCTGGCGCGCTACATCCGCCAGGACCCGCGGTTCGCGCTCACGCCGGTGGTGTTCCTCACGGCGGTGACGGGCCCGGAGTCGCAGGTCGAGGCGCTCCGGGCCGGCGGCGACGACTACCTCCCCAAGCCCGCCGACCCGGCGCTGCTCACCCAGCTCACCGTAAGCCGCATCGAGCGCGCCCGGCGGGTGCGCGAGCTGGCCCATCGCGACGGGCTCACCGGGCTCCTCAACCACGCCACGCTGATGGCCGAGCTGACGCACGCGGTGGACGCGGGCAACCGGCGATCGGAGCCGTTCGCCTTCGTGATGATCGACCTGGACCACTTCAAGCGGGTCAACGACAAGCACGGCCACCTGGCCGGCGACCGCCTGCTGGTGCACGTGGCCAACGTGCTCCAGCGGATCGGCCGGGCCAGCGACCTGCTCGGCCGCTATGGCGGCGACGAGTTCGGGGTGCTGCTTCCGCAGAACAACGCCGAGGGGGCGCTGGCGTTCGCGGAGCGGGCGCGGGCCGCGCTGGCGGAGGATCCGCCGGTGAGCCCCGACGGCGAGCGGCTCGTGGTGCGGCTCAGCGTCGGGGTGGCGGTGTTCCCGGAGGACGGCACCCGGGCGAGTGCGCTGGTCCAGGCCGCCGACCGGGCGCTCTACCAGGCCAAGCGCCGCGGCCGCGACCAGGTGGTCCGCGCCAGCGACGTGAACTGAGGCGATGACCCGGCGGTCGCCCTCCTCGCGCGAACTCCTGCTGGCCGCCGCGCGCCACGAGTTCGCGGCGCACGGGGCCGGCGGCGCCCGCACCGAGGCCATCGCCCGCCGCGCCGGCGTCAACAAGCAGCTGCTGCACTATTACTTCCGCACCAAGGCCGCCCTCTACGCCGCCACCCTCGACGCGGCCGCCGCCGACCTGGCCGGCCGCCTGACCCGGATCCCGCTGGTGGGGCTCACCGCGGTCGAGCGGCTCCGGCGGCTCCTCCGCGCCCAGTTCGACCTGCTGGCCGAACAGGAGGAGCTCACCCGGCTGCTGCTGCGCTCGGACGCGGGCGGCGCCTGGGCCGACACGGCGGTGACGCCGGTCGCGACGCTCCTCACCGAAGGCCAGGCCACCGGCTTCTTCCGCGACGACCTCGACCCCCTCCAGCACGCCCGCCAGTCGCTGCTCCTGCACCTGGGCTACTTCGCGCTCCAGCCGGTGACGTCCACCTGGGGGTCTCGCGCCCAGTGGCGCGACCGGGCGACGGAGTTGCTGGTGCGGGGGTGTACGTGGTGAGGGGGAACGGTAAAGGGTGAAGGGTGAACGGGAGGGGGTGAGTGGTGACGGCGAACGGTAAAGGGTGAAGGGTGAACGGGAGGGGGTGAGTGGTGACGGCGAACGGT
>CAMLHU010000315.1 GCA_946479825.1 uncultured Gemmatimonadota bacterium | reverse complement strand
TCGCGCCGGTGGCCGACGTCAACAACAACCCCGCCAACCCGATCATCAACACCCGCTCGTTCGGCGAGGACCCCGCGGCGGTGGCGCGGTACGTCACCGCGGCGGTGCGCGGGATGCAGGAGCACGGCCTCCCCGCCACGGTCAAGCACTTCCCCGGCCACGGCGACACCGGCACCGACAGCCACATCGCGCTGCCGGTCATCACGGCCGATTGGCGTCGGCTCGATACCCTCGAGCTGGTGCCGTTCCGCGCGGCGGTGGACGCCGGCGTCACCGCGGTGATGAGCGCCCACATCGCGCTCCCGGGGATCGACAGCGGGCGCACCCGCCCGGCGACGGTGACCCCGGAGGTCCTCACCGGCATCCTGCGCGACTCGCTCGGCTTCCGCGGCCTCATCGTGACCGACGCGCTCGACATGGGGGCGCTGGTGTCGGCGTACGGCGCCGGCCAGGCCGCGGTGCTCGCCTTCCGCGCCGGCGCCGACCTGCTGCTCCAGCCCGCCGACCCCGCGGTCGCCCTCGACTCGCTCGTGGCCGCCTACGGCCGGCATGAGATCACCGACGAGCGGCTCGACGAGTCGGTCCGCCGGGTGCTCCGGCTCAAGCGGCAGCTCGGGCTCTTCCGCCGCCGCACGGTCAACCTCGAGGCGATCCCCGAGGTGGTGGGCGACTCCGCCTTCCGCGCCGAGGCCCAGGCCATCGCCGCCCGGTCGCTGGTGCTCGCCAAGGACAGCGCCGGGACGGTGGCGGCGCTGCGCCGCGGGCGCGACCGCGTCACCCTGGTGACCTACGGCGACGAGAACAGCCCCAACGTCGGCGTGCGGCTCAGCCAGGAGCTCCGGACCGCCGGTCACCCGGTGACGGTCTTCAAGCTCTGGCCGATGAGCGGCGCCGCCAGCTACGACTCCGCCCGGGCGATCCTCGGCCGGAACGGCACCGCGGTGTTCGTCGCCTCGGTGCGCACTTCGGCCTGGCGCGGCACGCTCGCCCTCCCCGACGCCATGGCGGGGCTCATCGACAGCGTCTCACGCACCAGGCCGACGGTGCTCGTCTCCGAAGGGTCGCCCTACATCATCCAGCAGGCGCCGTCCGCCGGGAGCTACCTCCTCGGCTGGACCCCGAACGCCCTCGCCGAGACGGCTATCGGCCAGGCGCTCGGCGGGAGGGCGCCCATCACCGGGCACCTGCCGATCAGCATCCCGCCGTATTTCACCCTCGGCACCGGGATCGAACGGCGATGAGCCTCCTGCGCCGGCCCCTGACTGCGGTCGCACTTCTCGCTGCCGCCGCCTGCCACCCCGCCCCGTCGGCACCGGCACCGCTCCCGTTCTGGGCGGCGCCGCACGCCCCGCGCGACAGCGCCGAGGCCGAGTTCCCCGCGGCGATCCGGTTCCTCGACTCGGCGGTCGCCAGCGGGGCGGCGCCGGGCGCGGTCCTCGGCGTGAGCTGGCACGGCCATCGGTGGTATCACGGGACCGGGCGCCTCGGCATCGGCGACCCGACCGTCCCCGACTCGGCCACGCTGTACGACATGGCGTCGGTCACCAAGGTCACCGCCCTCACCCCGCTGGTGCTCGAGGCCGTGGCCGAAGGGAAGCTCGACCTCGACGCGCCGGTCCGGCGGTATGTGCCGGCGTTCGGCGGCGGGATCAAGGACGACGTGACCGTGCGCCACCTGCTCACGCATTCGAGCGGCCTGCCCGCGTGGCGCCCGCTCTACCTCGGGGCGAGCACCCGCGCCGCGGCGTTCGCCCTGGCCGACACCACGCCGCTCGACACCATCCCCGGCGTCCGGATGGTGTATTCCGACCTCGGGATCATCATCCTCACCCAGGCGCTCGAGGGGATCTACGGCCATCGGCTCGACACCCTCGCCACCGAGCGGGTGTTCGCGCCGCTCGGCATGCGCGCCACGCGCTACCTCCCCCCGGCGAACGAGCTCGCGCGGATCGCGCCGACCGAACTCGACACCACGTGGCGGCACCGGATGCTCCGCGGCGAGGTGCACGACGAGAACGCCTCGCGGCTCGACGGCGTGTCGGGCCACGCCGGGCTCTTCAGCGACGCGGCGGATATGGTGACCTACGGCGAGTGGTGGCTGGCCCTGGTCCACGGGACGGGGGGCGCGAGCCGCGGGGCCAGCGACCCCGCCGGCGCCGCCGCGCGCTCGGCGCTCGCCGCGGACTTCATCCGGCCGCAGGGGATGCCGCCCGGGTCCACGCGCGCCATCGGCTGGGACACCCCGGGCGACGTCTCGAGCTCCGGGCACTACATGTCGGCCCGGAGCTTCGGGCATACCGGGTTCACCGGCACCTCCATCTGGATCGACCCGACCCGGGACCTGGTCATCGTCCTGCTGAGCAACCGGGTCCACCCGACCCGGGCCAACCAGAACTGGGGCGTGGCGGTCAGGGGTGGCGTGGCCGACCGGGTGCTCCAGGTGCTCGATCCCGGGGCGCCGCCCCGCGCCTCCGTTGACTCCGCCCGGACCCGTCCCTAGGTTGCGGGCGGATCTTGAACCGGCCCGAATCGGGCCCCGGAAGGAGCAGGCGCGATGAGCAGCAGTGTCGAGCAGCAGGCGACAGGGGCGTTCCAGCTGACCCTGACCGACCAGGCGGTGGTCGAGGTGAAGAAGTTCATGGACGCCGAGCAGGTGCCGGCCGAGACCGGCGGCCTCCGGGTGAGCGTGCTCCCCGGCGGGTGCTCGGGGTTCAAGTACAGCCTCAACATCGAGGAGCGGGCGCTCGAGGACGACGCCGTGATGACCATCAACGGCGTGCGGGTCTTCGTGGACGCCTTCTCGATGCAGTACCTGAACGGCGTCTCGATCGACTACGTGAC
>CAMLHU010000314.1 GCA_946479825.1 uncultured Gemmatimonadota bacterium | reverse complement strand
TTCGACGGGGAGGGTCACGGTAAAGGTACTGCCGTTGCCCGGGGCGCTCTCGGCGCGGATCTCACCGCCCAGCAGGTCGGTGAGGCGCCGGCAGATGGCGAGCCCCAGCCCCGTCCCCTCGTGCTCGCGGGTGAGGCCCGTGTCGAGCTGGCGGAACGGCTGGAACAGGGTGGCCAGGTCGGCCGGCCGGATCCCTATCCCCGTGTCGGTCACCCGGATCCGCACGGCCGGCGCCCCGGCCAAGGCCACCGCCGGACCCGCCTCGACGGTCACGGTGACGCCGCCGCGCTCGGTGAACTTGGCGGCGTTGTTCACCAGGTTGAGGAGGATCTGGTCCACCCGGCGCCGGTCGCTCCGAAGCGGCGGGAGGTCGGGGGGCAGCCGGACCTCGAGCGAGAGCCCCTTCTGGTCGGCCATCGGGCGCACGGCGGCGGCGGCGCGCTCCACCGCGGCCCGGAGGTCCACCGGCTCGAACCGCACCTCCATCTGCCCTGCCTCGATCTTCGAGATGTCGAGCACGTCGTTGATGAGGTCGAGGAGGTGCCGGGCGCTCCCGCGCACCATGCCGAGCTGCTTCTTCTGCTCGGCGTTGAGGGGGCCGGCCAGTTCCTGCAGGATGATCCCCGTGAACCCGATGATCGAGTTGAGCGGCGTGCGGAGCTCGTGCGACATCGTGGCCAGGAACGCCGACTTGATCCGGTCGGCCGCCTCGGCCCGTACCAGCGCGGTCTGCAGCTCCGCGGTCCGTTCCTCGACCTTCTGTTCCAGGTCGGCCTTCGACTCGAGCAGGGCCTTCTCGGCCTTCTTCCGGATGGTGATGTCCTGGAAGACGATCGAGATCCCGTCGGCCGAGGGGTAGATCCGGTTCTCGAACCAGGTGTCGTAGGGCGGATAGTATTCCTCGAACTGGATCTCGACCCGGTCGCGCATCGCCCGCTCGTAGGCCTGGTGGAAGGGCTGGCCGACGCCTTCCGGGAACTCGGTCCAGATGTGCTTCCCGAGCAGGCCCTCGCGGGTGCGGCCGAAGATCCGGGCGGCGCGTTCGTTGACGTACACGTAGCGCCAGTTCCGGTCGAGCGTCACGAACGCGTCGGTGACGCTCTCGAGGATCTGGTCCACCCGGATGCGCGCCGCCTGTTCCTCGGCCAGCAGCCGGTCGCGCTCGGCCTCGAGGCGACGGCGTTCGGTCACGTCACGGAGGGTCATGAACGCGAGGGTGCCCGCGTCGCCGTAGGTCACGCGCGTGCCGGCGTAGCTCAGGAGCCGCTCGTGCCCGGTGTCGCGGCGGCGGACCCGGACCTCGAGGTCGTCGAGGGTCTCGCCGGATCGGACGCGCGCCAGCGGCCAGCGCTCCGGCGGCAGCGGCGTTCCGTCGGGATTGAAGAGCTCGAACAGCGCGTCGAATTCGCCCTGACGCCGCTGGCCCTCCGTCACGTCGTCGAAGCCGATCAGCCGGAGCGCGGCGGGGTTCCAGTGGACCTGCCGCCCCGCCGGGTCGGCGATCACCAGCCCCTCGCGCAGGTTCTCGACCACCAGCTCGAACTGCGACCGCAGCTCCCGCGCCGCGGCCTCGGCGTCGCGGCGCTCGGTCACGTCGATGGAGAGGATGAAGATCCCCTCGGGGACCGGCTGGGCCCGGACGTCGTACCAGCGGCGCACCCCGTCGGGGAAGATGAACTCGATCTCCTCGTGGGTCGGGACCCGCTGCTCCAGGCACTGGCGGAGCACGGCGTACACCCGGGTCGCCTCGAAGCCGGGCCACGCCTCGAGCATCGTCCGGCCCAGCAGTTCGGCGTTGGGGCGCCGGTTGTGGCGGGCGGCGGCGTCGTTGAGGTAGAGGAACCGCCAGTCGTGGCCGATGAGCTGGGCGCCCTCCGCAATGCTGTCGAGCGTGGAGTGGTAGCGCTCCTCGCTCCGGCGGAGCTCCGCCTCGGCCGCGACCCGTTCGCTGATGTCGATCCCCACGCCGACCAGGCAGGGGCGGCCGTCGAGCTCGATGCGCCGGCCGGTGAAGAAGTACGGGATGGAGCGCCCGTCCCGGGTGACGAACCCCGCCTCGACCGCCTCCTGGCCGGTCTCGAACACCCGGCCGATCCGGTCCGCCACGCGGGTCACGTCGTCGCCCCGGAAGAAGTCGAGCGGCCGCATCTGCGCCAGCTCTTCGGCCGTGTAGCCGGTCACCTCGAGGAAGTTCCGGTTCCAGCGGAGGAACTT
Source organism: uncultured Gemmatimonadota bacterium (assembly GCA_946479825.1). The sequence goes on along the minus strand of CAMLHU010000314.1, from coordinate 630 downwards.
CCCCTCCTCGTCGTACAGGTACAGGACGCCGGGGAGGCTCTCGGTGATCTGGTCCACCAGACGGCGTTCCCGGTCGGCGGCCGCCTCGGCCCGTCGCCGCTCCGCATCGCGGTCGAAGTTGTCGATGGCGAAGGAGACGTCGGTGGCCGCCTCCTCGAGCAGCGCCGTCTCCTGCTGGCGGAAGAACCCGGCCACGCCGGCGTACACGGTGAGCACCGCGCAGACCTCGCCCCGCCGGCGGACGGGGAACACGGCGGCGGAGCGGAGGCCGCTCCGGGTCGCCTCCTCGCGCCAGGGAAGGGTGGCGGCGTCGCCCAGCATGTCGTTGCTGAGGTAGGGGCGCCCCGACCGGAAGGCCTGCCCGGACGGCCCCCGGCCCTCGGGGCGGTCGTCGGCATAGACCCGGATCCGGGTGAGGTAGCCCTCGACGTCCCCCCACTGCGCGACCGGGACGAGCTGATGGGTCTCCGGCTGGTGCCACCCGATCCACGCCATCTTGAAGCCGCCGCGCTCCACCAGCACCTGGCAGGCCTTGAGCAGCAGCTCGTCCTGGGTCTTGCTCCAGACGATCGCCTGGTTGACCTGGCTCAGCGCGTCGTAGAGCCGGCTCATCCGCTCGACCTCCTGGCG
>CAMLHU010000313.1 GCA_946479825.1 uncultured Gemmatimonadota bacterium | reverse complement strand
GTCGTCTGAGGCCGATCCAGCCAATTGAAGAGCCCCCCGCGCGAGCGAGGGGCTTCTTGTTGTACCGCGACAGCGACAAGCGACCGACCACCGACGAGCTAGAACCACCGCCCCACCCGCAGCAGGATCTGGTCGCGATAATCCCCTTCGACGCTGGTCGCGCCGTACTCGAGGCGCACCGGGCCGAGGGGACTGGTCCGCACGCCGAGCCCCACGCGCCACCCTACGAGCCAGTCACGGGCCCGGAAGAGTTCCCGGATCATTCCCGCGGAATCGGGACGGACATCGCCGGTGGCGACCTCGATCCGGAGCCGGAGCGGGCCGGTGAGCTGGTAGCTCGCCGCCAGGGAGGCCATCGCCTCGGTCTCGCCGCGACGCTCGAGCAGATGCAGCCCCGGAAATCCGTCGGTGCCGCCGAGGGGGAAGGTGAGCTGGAGCGGGATCTCGGTGCCCCGGATGATCCCGGCGCGGATCCCCGGCGTCACGATCAGGCGCCCGGAGCCGATCGGCTCCTGCCACGCGATGGCGCCGCGCTGGTATTCCCGCGCCAGCAACCCTTCGAGGGAGACGAGGATCTCGCCTTCCTCGTTGGACCGTTGGGCATAGAAGACCCCGTCCCACGCCTCGTGACCGACCGACAGCGTGTCCGACCAGGCACGCGCTTCACCACCGACGCGGAAGAGCCAGCTCGATCCGGGAGCCCACTCGATGCCGAGCGTGCCGATCGCCTGGGAGAGCCGCGGGCGGAAATCGGGGGTCCCCTCGGCGGTGAAGAAGGGGATCTGCTCCTGCCCGGCATAGGCGTTCGCCAGGAAGATCGGCCGCCCGAAGATGTAGATGCGACGGCGCGCGGCAGCGGTGATGTCGCGGCGCAGCCCGCCGAAGGTGGTGATCGCGGTGAGTTCGAACGTGCGGGTGACCGGGTCGCGGATCAGGCCGCCGGCCCACATCCGGGCGCCAAGCTCGTTGTCGTAGGCGATACCGAGGCCGAGGGCCCCCATCGGCGCGCGTCGGACCTGCAGGTCGAGGGCGAGACCGGTGTCGGCGGGGGTCGGATTGAGCCAGACCGAACGGAAGCGGCCATCCTTGGCGAAGTCATCGAAGCCGTGCCGCAGGACCTGGGGTTCGATGGTGATCCCCTGCGCCAGGCCGAGGGTGCCGAGGAGGTCCTCGAGTTCGCGGCGCCGGAAGCCCGGCACCGTGAGGCGTGTCACCCGCTCGGGCGAGCTGTCGGCCGCGAGGATCGCCGGCCGGCCGTGCGGCAGGCACTCGAGGTGGGGGAGGAGCGCCTCGCGTGCGGTGCGGGCGCCACGGATGACCAGGGTGTCGAGGGTCGCGGGGGAGAAGTCGAGGTTCGCGAGCCCGGTGACGTCGGTGGCGATGCTGATGTCCCCCGCGAACGCCGAGTCGCCGCTCTGGGAGAAGAGGTAGTCGATCAGCGCGGTGGCCACGGTGAGCGGATTGCTGAAATCGACGACCGTGGTCTGGTGGCGGATCAGGTCGGAGATGATGAGCCGGTCGGCGCCGAGTTCGCGGGCCACCTGCACCGGGAGGTTGGCCGCGAGCCCGCCGTCGGCCAAGGTCCGGTCGCCGATCTTCACCGGTTCGAAGACGAGCGGCAGCGCCACCGACGCGCGCACCGCCTGCGCGAGGTCGCCGTCGTGGAGCGCCACCGCGCGCTGGGTCGCGAGGTCGGTGGCAACGGCGTAGAAATCGATGGGGAGGCGGCCGAAGTCGCCGCGCGCCTGCAGGTTGCCGCGGAGCAGCACCCGGTTGAGCGCCGCGTCGATCTGCTGTTCGGGCACGGCGGCGGGGGAGAGCCGGATGCGGCCGTCGTCGATCTCCCAGTCCACCAACGGGCGCAGCAGGGTGTACGCCCGATTGGGCGACTGGGTGCGGGGCCGCACCAGGTCGGCCAGCGGGACGATGCGGGCCAGGGAGTCGAGGTCGTGGCTGGAATAGCCGCTCGCGTAGAGGCCGCCGATGATGGCGCCCATCGACGTACCGACCACCATGTCGGGCCGGATGCCGAGCGAGTCGAGCATCCGGATCACGCCGAGGTGGGCGAAGCCCTTGGCCCCGCCGCCGGCGAGGACCAGCGCCGTCTTGCCCGCCGGGCAGGCGCCCTGGGCGGCCAGCGGGCCGATGGGCCGGAGGGCCAGGACGAGGGTCACCCCGAGGGCAGCGAGACGGGAACGCATCACCAGAGAATCTAGGGGGGTCGCCCCCTTGCGCGGGGGGCACTCCCCTCGCCTACTTATCCTCGTTCCGAGCACCACTTGAGCCGCCCAAGGACGCTGCCATGACGTATGTGATCACCGAAGCCTGCATCGGCGTGAAGGACCGCGCCTGTGTCGACGTCTGTCCCGTGGACTGCATTTATGAAGCGGAGGATCAGCTGATGATCCATCCGGACGAATGCATCGATTGCGGGGCGTGCGAGCCCGAGTGCCCGGTGAGCGCGATCTACCCGGAGGAGGATGTGCCGGAGAACCTCAAGGCCTACATCGCCAAGAACAAGGATTCGTTCAGCAGCCCGAATCCGCCGGGTCGGCCGCAGCGGTAGGCGCCGAGAGGCCGAGACCGCGAGACGGCGAGAGGCCTGACGAAAGTCAGGCCTCCGTTCATTCGCACCCTCCCCCGACAGGGGGAGGGATGGGGAGAGGGCGAAAAGAAGGCACCCCGGCGCGGAACTGACTTGGCCGCCGCGCCGGGGTGTTATTGAGGTAGGATCGGTACTGCGACTGGCGTGGTCCCCGAGACCGAGGACCGGGACGCCATAGGTATAGACGCCCCGGACCGCCGTATGGTTTCAGGGGAGGGACTGGAGGAATTCCGTCAGCACCCGGGTGGTGGCGATC
>CAMLHU010000312.1 GCA_946479825.1 uncultured Gemmatimonadota bacterium | reverse complement strand
GCCCCCGGCCCGTGGACGCCCGCTGCACCTCCCGCCCGCCCCTGCCCTGCCCTGGCTGCTGCCGTACGTCCCCCTCTTCCGGCTGGCCACCCGCAGTCCTTCCCTGACCCGGTCCCCCGAGCGCACCGCGGGCCCGCTCGTCAGCGTGATCATCCCGGCGCGGAACGAGGCGTCGGTGATCGAGACGGTCGTCCGGTCGGTGCTGGCGAGCCGCTACGCCGACCTCGAGGTGATCGTCGTGGACGACCGGTCCACCGACGCCACCGCGGCGATCGTGGAGCGCCTTGCCGCCGCCGATCCGCGCGTCCGCCTGGTGCGCGGCGCCGACCTGCCGGAGGGATGGTTCGGGAAGCCGTGGGCCTGCGTGCAGGGCTACCGCGCCGCCCGCGGGGAGCTGCTGCTCTTCACCGACGCCGACACTGTGCACGCCCCGGCGCTGCTGGGCCACGCGGTGGGGGCGCTCGAGACCGAGCCCGCCGACCTGGTCACGGTGATGTCGCAGCAGGTCTGCCTCACGCCCGCCGAGCGACTCGTGATGCCGCAGTTCTTCTTCCTGCTCGGCACCCGCTATCACCCCGCGGCGGTCAATCGCGCACGCTCAGCCTCGCAGGTGGTGGCCAACGGGCAGTTCATCCTGGTCACGCGCGCGGCGTACGACGCCGTCGGCACCCACGAGCGGGTGCGGGGCGAGGTGGCCGAGGACCTGGCCCTGGCGCAGGAGTTCTTCAAGGCGGGGCGGAAGCTGCACTTCGCGTATGCGCTCGACCTGATGCAGACCCGGATGTACACCGGGCTGGCGCACCTGGTCGAGGGGTGGTCCAAGAACCTCTATCTCGGCGCCCGGCGGTCGTATCCGGACAGCCCGCTGATGCAGGCGCTGGCCCCGGCGTTCACGGCGGTCGCGTTCCTGTTCTGGCTCGTGCCGCCGGTGGCGCTCATCGCCGGCGTCACGGGCTTCTGGCCGGCCGTGACCGCGTCGGCGCTCTGGGCCACCGGCTTCTCCGCCCTCTTCTGGACCGCGGCGAGCGCCGGGATGGGGATCCCGTTCTGGTACGGCGTGCTGTATCCGGCGGGAGCCGCCATCGCGACGTGGATCTGCCTGCGGAGCGCTTTCCGGGGGAGGCGGCGGGTGGAATGGAAAGGCCGGGTGTACGCACCCGGCCGGTAGGTCGTCGGCGGTCCGCCGTCAGGCGGCCGGCGCCCGCGGCGGCGGGTGGTCGATCGCGTGCCGTACCGCCTGCGCCAGCGCCGCCGCCGGCCACGGCTTGTCGAGGATGGGGACGCCGGGCAGCACGCGCTGCAGCGCGTCCATCTCCTCCGGATCGTAGCCGCTGGTGAACAGGAACCGCGCGTCCGGCGATTCGGCCACCACCGCCTCGTAGAACTCCCGCCCGCCGCGCCGCGGCATCACGAGGTCGCTCACCACCAGCGCGATACGGTCGCGCGCCTGGCGCCACCGCTCCAGCCCTTCCTCGCCGTCCCGCGCGGTGATCACCTGGTACCCCAGCATCACCAGCAGGCGCTCCCCCACCCGGCGGATCGCGTCCTCGTCGTCCACGAGGAGGATCGTCTCCGAACCCCGCGGGGGGTCGAGGGTGCGGTGGCGCTCCACCGGACGGACGGAGATGTCGGCGGCCGGGATGTGCACGGAGACGGTGGTCCCCCGGCCGGGCGTGGACTCGATGGAGAGGAACCCGTGGTGCTGGCGGACCAGCCCCTCCACCACCGGCATTCCGAGCCCCGTGCCGACACCCGCCGGCTTCGTGGTGAAGAATGGCTCGAAGATCCGGCGGAGCGTCGCCTCGTCCATCCCCACACCGGTGTCGCTCACGATCAGGCGGATGAAGTTACCCGGCGCCGCCGCCGACCCGGGCGGCGGGACCGCGACGTCCACCCGGTCGAGCTCGATGCGAAGCGTCCCGCCCTCAGGCATCGCGTCGCGGGCGTTGGTCACCAGGTTGACCAGGAGCTGCTCGATCCCGCCGGCCTCGGCGATGGCCACGAGCGCCCGCTCCGGCACGTCCACCCGGAATTCGATGGCCCTGGGGACCAGGCGCCGGAGCGTCACCGAGAGCTCCCGGACCACGTCGCCCAGGTCCACCGGAACGAGCTCGGCGGTGCCCCGACGGCTGAACGAGAGGAGCTTCCGCACCATCGCCGCGCCCCGGCGGGCCGACTGCCGGAGTTCCTCCAGCTCCGACCGGGGGCCGGGGAGCCCGGCGTGCTCGCCGAGCAGCAGGTCCACGCTGCCGAGGATGGCGGTGAAGACGTTGTTGAGGTCGTGGGCGATCCCGCCGGTGAGCTGGCCCACCGCTTCCATCTTCTGGGCCTGCCGCTGCTGGGCCTCGAGCGCGGCGCGGGCGGCGACGTCTCGGATGGAGACCTGGACCAGGCCCGGCAGGATCCGGCGGGCGTGGATCTCGACCTCGACCCGCGACCCGTCGGCGCGGACCACCTGGCGGCGGCTGGTGATGAGCTCATCGGTGACGAGGCGGTCCCACATCAGCGGCTGGGCCGCGAGACTTTCGGGAGCGATGAAGTCCCGGACGTCGCGCCCGAGCAGCTGGTCGGCCCCGCAGCCGCAGAGCTCGCCGGCGCGGCGGTTGGCGGCAAGGACCCGGCCGTCGAGGTCGATCGTCGCGACCGCGTCCGGCACCTCGTCGAGGAGCAGCCGGGCCTGCGCCTCCGAGACCCGGAGCGCACGGGTGCCGCGGCGCATCAGCAGGTAGAGGATGGTCCCGGTGACAAGGATGAACGCCGAACCCTTGAGCAGCTCCGGCCGGAACGCCGGGCTCCCCGGCCCGATGAAATACAGGTCGGAGCCGAGGATCCAGGCCCAGCCACCGAACAGGTAGATGAGCGCGATC
>CAMLHU010000311.1 GCA_946479825.1 uncultured Gemmatimonadota bacterium | reverse complement strand
CATAGCGCTTCGCGTCGGCCTCGGCCGTGGCCAGCTGGGCCCGGTCGCGGGCCACCACCGCCCGCGCCTGCGACAGCGCGGCCTGGAACGGCGCCGGGTCGAGCTCGAAGAGCACCTGCCCCTCGGCCACCGCGTCGCCCTCGTGGAACGCCACCCGGATCACCTGGCCGGTCACCTGCGGCGTCACGGCCACGGTCTGGATCGGCTCCACCGTCCCGGGCGAGCTCAGGTCGAAGGGCACGTCCTGCTGCACGGCCTTGGCGGCCGAGACGGGGACGGGGGGCAGGGCCTGTCCGCCCTTCCCGCCGCACGCGGCGGCGAGGAGGGCCAGGAGGGCAGGGGCCGCGCGCAGGCGGCGGAACGACGAAAGACCGGTCGCGATCATCGGGATGGGGCCGGAGAAAGTGTGTCAGGAACGAGATGGAGCCCGGTGGCGCCGGTCGGGTCGAGCACGCCGGCGTTCCGCGCCAGCTGCGCCAGGGCGAGGTTCCAGGTGAGCCGCGACTGCACCCGCTGGGCCCGGGCGCTCGCGAGGGCCGACTGCGCCGAGAGCAGCTCGAGCAGGGTGCCGACCCCCGCCCGGTAGCGCCCGAGCGCGGCGGCGGCCGACTGCGTGGCGCTCGCCAGAAGGTCGTCGGCCGTCCGCACCTGGCGCGTGGCCGACTGCAGCGTGTAGTAGGCGCTGAAGACCTCGAAGATCACCTGCTGGCGGAGCCCGGCGGTCGTGGCCCGCGCGGCGTCCGCGGCGGCGGCCGCGGCCTTGGCCTGCTGGTCGCGCCCGAAGCCGTCGAACAGCGGGATCCTGAGGCCGAGCTGGATGGTGTAGTTGTCGGCCCCGTCGGGGATCCGCGTGTTGTAGGTGCGGCCGAGGTTGCCGGTCGCCTGCAACGACGGGAGCAGGCTCGCCCGGGCCTGCGAATACCGGGCCCCCGCCGCCTCGGCCTGGGCCCGCGACGCGGCGAGGTCGGGCCGACCGCGCAGCGCCAGGTCGATCACCGACTCCACGCTGTCGGCGAGCCGCGCCACCGGCACCTCCGCCGCGGTCGAGTCGAGGTCGAACGGCAGGTTGGCCGGGAAGCCGAGCGAGGTGGCCAGCGCCCCGCGCGCGGTCTGCAGGTCGCCCTCGGTGGTCTCGACCAGCAGCTCCGCCTGCGACGCGGCGGTGCGCGCCTGCAGGACGTCCGCGATGGTCGCGAGCCCCACCTGGTGGCGCGCCTCCGCCGCCGCGAGGTTGGTGTCGGCCTCGGCCAGCGCCTGCCGCTGCGCCGCCAGCAGCGCCCGGGTCGCGATGTACTGGAAGTAGGCCTGCTCGATCGCGAGCACGGTGCTCTGCAGCGTGGCGTTGTGGGTGAAGTCGGCGGCGATCATCGCGTTGCGCGCGGCCGACGTGGCCCCCGTGCGCCCGCCGAAGTCCCACAGCAGCCAGTTGAGCGTGAGCGCCGGCGCGAGCTGGTTCTGCTCGAACACCGTGGCGCCGCCGGGCGCCGCCTGCCGCGTGCGCGAGGCGTTGACCTGGGCGTCGATCGTCGGCAGCCACGCGGCCCGCGCCGCGCCGTAGGTGGCGGCGGCGGCCCGGGCGTTGGCCCACGACACCCGGGTGGCCGGGTTGTTCTCGAGCCCGATGCTGATCACGTCCGTCAGCGTGAGCGCGTGGATCCGGGCCTCGAGGTCCGGCGGGACCGTGACCGACGCCAGCGAGTCGTCGGCCCGCGCGAGGTCCGCGGGGGGCGTCCACGCCTTGTTGGGGGCGGGCGCCGTGCCCGGGACGCCGCCGACCGACGGCACGCCGCACGCGGCGACGAACAGCAGCGCCACGGCGCGCCAGCGACGCGCGGTCATCGCCCGGCCCCGGCGAGGACCCGGCTCGGCCGCTCCGCCCACTGCTCGAGCAGGCCGCGAATGGCCGCGGAGAGCTCGCCGTAACGGGCCTCGTAGAGCCGCAGGCGCTCGACCACGGCGGGATGGCGGGCCCCCGGCCCGGTCCGGGCCTCCCGCAAGGCGTCGGTGACCCGCTGCAGCTTTTCCAGGCGAAGCGTCATCGTCCGTTCGAAATGGTCGGGGTAGACCCGGTAGTAGTCCCGGCGGTCGCCGGGAAGGTGGAACCGCTCGACGATTCCCCGCTGCGCCAGCAGCCGGCCGTTGGTGCTCACGCTGGCCTTGGACACCGCCAGCCGGTCGGCCAGGTCGTCGAGCGACAGCCCGTCGGGGCTGAGCAGCAGGAGCCCATAGACCAATCCGGCCACCCGGGGATACCCGTCAGTGGCCAGATTGGTCGCCATCCGGTCAATGAACCGCTCGGTCTGCTGGTCCAAACCGCCCTCAGCGAAGGGGGGAGACGTTCAGTCCGTTTACTACGGAGTGAACGAAAGAAATGTTGCAGTTCCGGGGGACGGGGCCGAGGCCTCGCCCCCCGGGCCCTTCCTTACTGCATCAGGAGCCGGTCGATCGAGAGCGCGCCGCTACCCTGCCAGAGGATGATCGCGGCCATCGCGATCGCCATCAGGTGGTACTCGAACCCCTCGCCGCGGCCGGCTTCGCTGTTCCAGTTCATGAAGAACCCGACCTTTGCGTGCGAGGTGACCACCGCGCCGATCATGACGCACAGGACGCCAAGCGCGCCGAGGCGGCCGAAGAGGCCGAGGATCAGGCCGGCCGAGCCGAGCGATTCGGCGATGAGGACCAGCGCGGCCACGAAGGAGGGCAGACCGACGGTTCCGGTGAGCCAGCCCATCGTGCCTTTGATGCCGTACCCGCCGAACCATCCGAACACCTTTTGCAGGCCGTGCGGCAAGATGACCACGCCGAGGACGATACGGATGACGGTCAGGACAAGGTCGTTGGGTGTGGCGATGAGTGCGTTCAACATGGTCGT
>CAMLHU010000310.1 GCA_946479825.1 uncultured Gemmatimonadota bacterium | reverse complement strand
GTCCCGCCGGCGTTCCCCCTCTCCTCGTATGAGGAGAGGGGGACAGGGGGTGAGGCAATCCGCTGGCGCCCCCCGCCGGCGACGCGTACTTTCGTTGCGCCGCGCCCACGCGCCCACGCGCCCACCCGGAGCCCTCGTGACCAAGCTGAAGCTCAGTACCCTGATGTTCCTCCAGTACTTCGTCTGGGGCGTCTGGTTCGTGACGATGGGCACCTACCTGGGCCAGACCCTCCACTTCACCGGCAGCCAGGTCGGGCTCGCGTACGGCGCCACGGCCATCGCCGCCCTGGTCTCCCCCTTCTTCATCGGGATGGTGGCCGACCGGTTCTTCGCCACCGAGAAGCTCCTCGCCGTCCTCCACCTGGTGGGCGGCGTGGTGATGTGGTACGTCTCGACGATCACCGACTTCGGGCACTTCTACCCGATGCTCATCGTGTACGCGCTCTGCTTCATGCCGACGCTCTCCCTCTCCAACTCGATCTCCTTCCACCATATCGCCGACCCCGCCCGCGAATTCCCCGCGATCCGGGTGCTCGGCACGATCGGCTGGATCGTGGCGGGGACGCTGGTGGGGAAGGTGCTCAGGGCCGACGCCCTCGCCCTTCCGATGCAGCTCGCGGCGGGCGCCTCGGTGATCCTCGGCCTCTTCTCGCTTGCGCTCCCCCACACGCCCCCCAAGGCGGCCGGCGCCCCGTTCAGCGTCCGCGACGCCCTGGGCCTCGACGCACTGAGCCTCCTCAAGGACCGCGCGTTCCTGATCTTCGTGCTGGGCTCGTTCCTGCTCTGCATCCCGCTCCAGTTCTACTACACCTTCGCCAACCCCTACCTCAACGAGATCGGCGCCCCGGCCCCCGCCTTCATCCAGACCTTCGGCCAGTGGTCCGAGCTCGGCTTCATGCTCCTGCTCCCGTTCTTCCTCCGGAAGTTCGGGATCAAGACCATCATGCTGGCGGGGATGGCGGCCTGGGCGGTGCGGTACTTCGCCTTCAGCCACGGCAACGCCGGCGACCTGATGTGGCTGGTGTACGTCGGCATCCTGCTCCACGGCCTCTGCTACGACTTCTTCTTCGTCGCCGGCCAGATCTACACCGACGAGAAGGCCGGCGTGAAGGTCCGCGCCGCGGCCCAGGGCTTCATCAACTTCGTCACCAACGGCGTCGGCTACTTCATCGGCGCCTTCGCCTCGGGATGGGTGGTGGACAAGTTCACCACCTGCCAGCAGACCAGCGGGACCACCTGCACCCTCGCGGTCCACGACTGGACCCGCATCTGGCAGTGGCCCGCCGCCGGGGCCCTCGTCGTCCTCGTGCTGTTCGCCATCCTCTTCCGGCCGAAGTCCGCGCCGGCGGTCAACTAGGAGGGAGTATGGGCAAGAAGAAGGCCGGTCGCCGGTCATTGGTCGTTGGTCTCGAGTCGGACAGCTCCGGCCCCCCGGAATCCCAGGACCAACGTCCAACGACCAACGACCTCTCCCGCAGGAAGTTCGTGCAGGCCACCGGCGCCGCCGCCGCCTTCACCATCGTCCCGCGTCACGTCCTGGGCCGAGGGCATCTGGCGCCGAGCGACAAGCCGAACATCGCGTGCATCGGGGCGGGCGGGAAGGGACGGAGCGACATCGACGGCGTGCGCGACGCGGGCGGCAACATCTACGCCTTCTGCGACGTGGACGACGACTCGGCCGCGGACGCCTACCGCAGCTACCCCAACGTCCCGCGGTACAAGGACTACCGCGCGATGTTCGACAAGATCGGCAAGGAGATCGACGGGATCACCGTCTCGATCCCCGACCACTCCCACGCCGCCGCCGCGATGCTCGGCCTCCGGAACGGGAAGCACGTCTTCTGCCAGAAGCCGCTCGCCCGGACGCTCTACGAGGTGCGCACGCTCGAGGCGATGGCCGCGGCCAACCCGAAGCTCTCGACCCAGATGGGGAACCAGGGCCACGCCGGCGAAGGGACCCGCGTCACCCGCGAGTGGATCGAGGCGGGGGCCATCGGCAAGGTGCGCGAGGTGCAGTACTGGACCAACCGGCCGATCTGGCCCCAGGGGCTCGACCGCCCGCTCGAGGCCTACAACGTGCCGCCGACGCTCGACTGGGACCTCTGGCTGGGCCCGGCCCCGGAGCGGCCGTACCATCCGTCGTACTGCCCGTTCAACTGGCGCGGCTGGTGGGACTTCGGCACCGGCGCCCTGGGCGACATGGCCTGTCACGGGATGGACGCCGCGTTCTGGGCGCTGGGCTTCAAGTGGCCCACCCGGGTCGAGGCGGAGTGCACCGAGCTCCACCCCGAGAGCGGGCCCAAGAGTTCGCGGGTGACGTACTGGTTCCCGCCCAAGGGGAACTACGGCGAGATCAAGGTCACCTGGCGCGACGGCGGCCTCAATCCGCCCCGGCCCCAGAAGCTCGACCCGGCCAGGCCGTGGCCCATCGCCGACATCGGCGGCCAGATCTGGATCGGCGACGACGGGATGCTCATCGCCGGGATGTACGGCGAAGATCCGTTCCTGGTGGACGCCAAGCGCGACGCCGAGTTCCGGGCCCACCCTCCGGCCAAGAAGTACGCCCGGAGCCCGGGGCACTACGTCGAGTGGATCAACGGGATGAAGGGGGGCCAGAAGCCGATGTCCTCCTTCGACGGTCACGCCGGCCCGCTCACCGAGATGGTCCTCCTCGGCGTGCTCGCGGTGCGGAGCGGCTCGACGCTCGACATCGACCAGACCACCGGGATGCCGGCCGGTGTGGCGCTGGCGCCGACGTGGCTCAAGCCGGAGTTCCGGAAGGGTTGGACAGTGTAGGGCGCGGCCCCAGGCCGCGCCGGTAAGCGGTGAGCGGTGAGAAGTGTGCGGGGCCCCGGTGGGAATAGCGATAGGGGGCCCCATAA
>CAMLHU010000309.1 GCA_946479825.1 uncultured Gemmatimonadota bacterium | reverse complement strand
TCCGAACCCGTGAATCCATCGCTTCGCCTGGCCCTCGTGGCGGCGGTCGTCGTCGGTGCGTCGGCCTGCCGCATTGAACAGCGCGTCCCCGGCGGGCTCCCCCGGGAGCAGGCCGCCATCCTCGCGCTGGTGAGCTCCGCGTATGATTCCGCCGGCGCGGGCCGCGCGTCGCTGCTCGAGGACCAGGCCTTCGCGCGCCAGCGCCTCGTGCCGGTCCTGGTGCGAGCCGACGTCCAGATCCAGCGCGACCTCGCCTCGGTCTGGGCGACGGTCCGCCTGCGGAAGGCGGGCGCGGCGCCGGGCGGCGACGAACCGGTCCGGATCCAGCACCTCCTCTTGCGGCACGTCGGCACGGGGTGGTTCCTCGTGAGCGTCGCGACGTCGGGGAGCTGAGTCGCGTGGCCTCGGTCTCCTTCCGCCGGGTCACCAAGTCGTTCCAGCCGCCGGCCCGGGCGCTGGACGAGATCTCGCTCGAGGTGGCCTCGGGCGAGTGCGTGGCGCTGCTCGGGCCGTCGGGATGCGGCAAGAGCACGCTCCTCCGCTGCCTCGCCGGGCTCGAGCAGCCGACCTCGGGGGAGATCCTGATCGGCGACCGGGTGGTGAACGACGTGCCGCCCGCCGAGCGCGACGTCGCGATGGTCTTCCAGAACTACGCGCTGTATCCCCACCTCACGGTCCGCCAGAACCTCGAATTCCCGCTGCGGATGCGGCGGCTGCCGCCCGCCACGCGCGCCGAGCGGGTCTCGGCCGTGGCCCGCCGGCTCGAGCTCGCCGAACTGCTCGACCGGCTCCCGGGGCAGCTCTCCGGCGGACAGCGGCAGCGGGTGGCGCTGGGCCGCGCGCTGGTGCGCGATCCGTCGGTGTTCCTCTTCGACGAGCCGCTCAGCAACCTCGACGCCGCGCTCCGGGTGCAGCTCCGCGCCGAGCTGCTCGCGCTGCACGCCTCGCTCGGCGCGACGATGCTGTACGTCACGCACGACCAGGCGGAGGCGCTCACGCTGGGGCAGCGCCTGGTGGTGCTCGACGGCGGGCGGGTGCAGCAGGTCGGGACGCCGGCCGAAGTGTACGACCGCCCGGCCAACGCGTTCGTGGCGCGGTTCGTGGGCTCGCCCGGGATGAACCTCCTGCGGTCCGGGCTCAACGTGCCGATCCGCCCCGAGGCGGCGGTGCACCTCGGGATCCGGCCGGAGCACATCACGCTGGTGCCGCCCGACACCGGGCTCGGCACCGGCGAGGTCGCCGCGGTGGAGCGCCTCGGGAGCGAGACGCTGGTCCACCTGCGCCTGCCCGATGGGCCGGCGGTGGTGGTGCGGGCCCCCGGGCTCGCCGACTATCGCCGCGGCGACCGGCTGGGGCTCGCGGCCGAATCGTCGCGGTTCCATTGGTTCGATGCGAACGGCCGTCGGCTGTAGCCTCGCGCTGCTGGCCGGCCTGGCCGGCTGTTCGCGCGACGCGGGCACCGGCGGCGTGAGCCTCGGCGTGGCCAGCTGGGCCGACGCGATGGAGCAGGCGGTGGACCGGCGGACCTTCGACCGGTTCACCGAGCGGCATCCCGGCATCGAGGTCCGCCAGGAGGCCGTCCCCAACCAGGCCGAGTATCGCGAACGGCTGCTGACGTCCATCGCCGCCGGCACCCCGCCCGACGTGCTGCTGCTCGACAACATCGACGTGCCGGCGTTCGCGTCGCGCGACCTGCTGGTGGACCTCGCGCCGCTCGCGCGCCGGGCCGGGATCGACACCTCGGCGTTCGACCCCCGGGTCCGCGCCATCTTCACGGTGGACGGCCAGCTGGTGGCATTTCCCAAGGGGTACACCCCGATGGTGGTGGTGTACAACAAGCGCCTCTTCGACGCGGCGCACCTGCCGTATCCCACCGCCGACTGGACCTGGGACGACTTCCTCCGCGACGCCCGGGCGCTCACCCGCGACACCGACGGCGACGGCCGGGTGGACCAGTGGGGGACGCTGTTCGACCGCCGGGTCTTCCTGTGGATCCCGTGGGTCTGGTCGGGGGGCGGCGACGTCCTGTGCGTCGACGGGCGCCACGCGTCGGGATGTCTCGACAGCCCGGCCACCGAGCGGGCGTTGCGGTGGTACCTCGACTGGGTGCAGACGGACAGCATCGCGCCGCGGGTGTTCACGCTGCGGTCGTCGCTCGGCGACGCGTTCCGGCTGTTCAACAGCGGCAAGGTCGCGATGATGACCACCGGCCACTTCTGGGTGCCCAACCTCGCGGAGTACACGGCGGAGGGGCGCACGTCCATCGGGTTCGCGCCGATCCCGCACCGGGCGGGGAGCGCGCCGGCCACCGTGGTGTACGCCTCCGGGTGGGCGGTGCCGCGCAACGTGCCGAACCGCCGCCTCGCCGTGACGCTCGCCGCCTTCCTGGCCGACACCGCGGCACAGCGCATCCGCGCCGCGTCCGGGCTCGAGATCCCGGGCCTCACCTCGGTGGCGGCCGAGGTCGAGGCGCGTGACACCACCGGGTGGGAACGCGTCTTCCGCGCCGCGATGGCGACCGCGCGGGCGCCGTGGGGGTCGCGGGTGCGGGGGTGGCGCGAGGTCGAGAACCGGCTCCCCGACGCCATCGACCAGGTCCTGCTCGACGGGCGCGACCTCCACGCCGCGCTCGCCGACGCGGCGCACGACATCGACCGGATCCTGGCGGAGACCGAGCGATGATGCCGGCGCCGCTCCGCCGCTGGAACCTCCTCGTCGCCGGCGCGGGGATCCTGGCCATCGCCGGGATCTGGGCCGCCACCGAGCGCACGGAAGGGCGGATCCGTACCGAGGTCGCGTGCCGGGCGGCGGAGGGAGCGGCCGGGTATCTCTCGCTCGTCGTGCCGGCCGACACTGCGGGACGCTACGACGGACCGCGGCTCCT
>CAMLHU010000308.1 GCA_946479825.1 uncultured Gemmatimonadota bacterium | reverse complement strand
CTGCCAGAGGGCCCGGAGACTCTCGCCGAACGAGTCGGCCCGGAGCGCCACCACGTCGAGGAGCCCGTCGTCGGGGGCGGTGCCGCGCCGGAAGCGGACCAGCGGCGGGATCACCTCGGCGCAGTTGGCCACGATGAGCAGCGAGGCGCGCATCTCGTAGTCGCGCCCGTCCACCGTGATGTGATAGACCTGGCTCCGGATGTCGGGGAGGATGCGCATCGCGGTGGCGATGTAGGCGCCCATCCCCCACTTCCGCTTCTCGCTGGCGCGGGTCTCGGCCATCACCTGCGCATCGACCCCCGCCCCGGCCGCCACGGCGAAGTAGTGGGTGCCATCGGCGCGGAGGATCTTCCCCAGGTCGAACGGCCGGGGCTCGGCGGCCAGGAGCGCCCGTGCCGCCCGCGCGGGGTCGGTGGGAATGCGGAGATTGCCGGCCAGCAGGTTCCCCGTGCCGCCCGGGAGGACGCCGAGCGCGGTGCGCGCGCCGACCAGCGCCGCCGCGGCCTGCATCGTGGTGCCGTCGCCGCCAAAGACCCCCACCACGTCCAAGTCGTTCCGCACCCCCTCCTCGGCCAGGCGGCGCGCGTCACCGGTGCCCCCGGTGGCCAGCACCGTCACGTCCCACCCACCGCCGCGGAGCACCTGCACGACCGTCTCCACCGACTCGGGGCGGGTGCGGGCAGCAGCGGGGTTGGTGATGATGAGGGCGCGGGTCATGGGTGCGTGTTGGGTGTTGGGTGTTGCGTGTTGGGTGCTTGGTACTTGGTACTTGGTACTTGGTACTTGGTACTTGGAACGTGACGCTAGGCACTAGGCCCTAGGCACTAGGCACTAGGCACTCAGTACTCCCGATCCCACAACAGGTCGAGACCCAGCTGATACAGACTCGACGTGGCGAGCGAGCTGCTTCCGGGCGCGGTGCTGCAGGTGAAGACCGGCTCCACCGAAAGGGTGGCGCGCCAATCGGGATGCAGCCGCTGTTCGAGCGAGGCGCCGAAGTTCCGGTAGCTCACGTCGGTGGCGTTGTTGTTGCAGATGCCGGCGTTGAGCGCCACGTAGGTCTTGCGTCCCAGCCGCCACCCGGCCGAGAGGGTGGTGAGCCCCGAGGTGGAACCCTCGATGGCGTTCTGCCCGAACCCGCCGGGGCGGATCTGGATGTAGTCCACCGGCACGCCCAGGTCGGAGATGAGGGTCCGCTCCAGTTCGCTCGAGAGCGCCGGGAGCAGGTACGACTGGATGGCCGAGTTGAGCTGGATCTGCTGACCGATGGTCTCCTTGGTGCCGGCCCCCTGCAGCGCGGAGCTGGAGCGCCCGAACATCAGGTACGAGACCATGTCGGTCTCGGTCATCTGCGGGTTCTCGGGATTGGCGAGGGTCAGCTTCGGCACCAGCAGGGTACCGGTGATCCGCGCCAGCATCGGGAACTCGCGGGAGCCGTCGGTGGGCTTCACCTGGTGATGCGCGGTCAGGTCGAGCTCGGCGTTCAGGTCGGGAGTGCCGAGGAAGCGCACCGTCCCGCGGTCCACGTCGAAGTTCTTCGTCACCCCGAGCTTGAAGGTGTACTGCCCCCGCTCGGCGGTGAGGGTGCCGTCGACCCGGTAGTTGCGGCCCAGCTTGTTGACCGTGGCGGTGCCGCTCAGCTTGATGTTCGCGTCGGTGCTCCGGAGCCAGAAGTCGTCGCCCACGGTGAGGCGGAAGTCGGCGATGCGGAGCGAGTCGATGAACCGGTTCGAGAACGACGGCCCGAGGCGCGCCTCGCGGATGAGCGCGGTGTCGATCAGGTCGGCGGTGGTCGGGTCGTCCAGGTCGACGATCTGCTTGCTCACCAGGTCGGCGAAGTAGAGCGCCCCCTCGTCGGCGCTGCCCCGCCCGGTCAACGTCGCCCCGAAGAGCGGCCCGCGGATCCGCACCTCGCGGAGCGTGGTGGTGAGCGTCAGGTAGTTCCGGACGTCCATCGCGCGGAAGCGGTCGGCACTCACATCCAGGGAGAGCTGGGGCGTGCGTCCCCGTTCGAACCGGACGGAGCCCCGGCCGGAGATCGTCCCGGTGCCGCCGCGCGCGCTCATCGCATCGATGATCACCGAGTCGCGGCGGAGGTGCACCTCGGCGTTCATCGCCTCCCACCGCACCCCGAGGCCGGGGATCGTCGCGGCGGCGTCGCGCACGCGCACCTTGCCGCCCAGCGCCACGTCGTTCCACTGCCCGGAGAGCGTCACGTCGGCGTCGAGGGCGCCGCGCACCCGCCGCAGGTTCTTGGTGAACGCCTCGAGGAGGCCCAGGTCGGCGCTGTCGGCGGTGGCGCGGACGTAGAGCGGGCCGGCGAGCTTGCGCTCGCGCACGCCGCCGAAGGCGAGGTCGAGCGGCAGGGTGTCGGCGGCGACGATGAGGGCCGGCCGGCCGGTGCGCCACAGGATGACGGTGCTCTCCAGGCGCTGGTCGGCGTACCGGAGCGCCCCCTGAAGATACGGTGCGCGGAACTCCCGGTATCCCCCCTCCGACAGCGCGAAGGTCCCACGGAGCAGCGGGCGCCTGGCGGTCCCGCCCAGGGCGAGGTCGGCCGAGACGCGCCCCAGGACCCCGACGGTGTCCTCCTGGAAGAGGCCCATCACGTCGCGCAGGTCGAGGCCGACGGCGGTGAAGGTCGCATCCCCCTCGCGGTCGCTCGGGAGGGAGCCGCGGAAGCGCACCTCGCCCGAGCCGTCGGTGGCCAGGAGCGCCAGGGAATCGACCGACCAGCCGCCGTCCACCCGCTGGAACGCCACCGGCGCCGCCAGCCGCCAGGTGTGTGCGGTGAGCGCGGCACTGAGGGAGTCGAGGGTGACGCCCAGAGTGTCGCCAACGTCCCGGAAACCGCCCACGGCGGCGATGGTGTCGGTGGGACCGAG
>CAMLHU010000307.1 GCA_946479825.1 uncultured Gemmatimonadota bacterium | reverse complement strand
TCCACCGTCCCGCTCGGCGTCGCCGCGATCTTCGTGGGCGCCACGCTCACCGCGACCTCCGTCGGCATCACCGCCCGCGTGCTCGCCGACCTCGGGCGCCTCGGCACCGAGGAGGCCAAGATCATCCTCGGCGCCGCGGTGCTCGACGACGCGCTCGGCCTCGACATCCTCTCGGTCGTGTCGAGCATCGCCGCCGGCGCCAGCGTCAGCGGGTTCGGGGCGGGGCGGGTGTTCGTCGTCGCGGTCGGGTTCCTCGTCCTGGCCGTCGCCATCGGCCGGTGGGGCGCCCCGCGCCTCTTCGACCTGATCGACGCGATGCGGGTGCGCCACGTGCTCGTGGTCTTCGCGGTGGCCTTCGCGTTCCTCCTCGCCGCCCTTGCCGACGCCGCGGGCTCCGCGCTCATCATCGGCGCCTTCGCGGCCGGCCTCATCCTGTCGGGCACCAACCAGTTCCACGTCATCGAGGACCGGGTCCGCCCGGTGAGCGCCATCCTGACGCCGATCTTCTTCGTGAGCGTGGGCGCCCAGGCCGACCTCTCGCTGCTCGACCCGACCCGCCCCGGCGCCCTCGGGACGCTGCTCGTCGCCCTCGTGCTCACCGTGGTGGCGCTCGGCGGCAAGCTCGCCGCCGGCTGGGCCGCGCCGTGGGGCCGCTTCGACCGCCTCACCGTGGGGATCGGGATGATCCCGCGCGGCGAGGTCGGGCTCATCTTCGCCGACATCGGGCGGCGGACCGGGATCCTCGGCGAGGAGGTGTTCAACGCCGTGCTGATCATGGTCCTCCTCACCACGTTCGTGGCCCCCATCGCCCTCAAGAAGCGGTTCGCCCGGATCGGGAACCCGGCCTGATGGACACCTCGGGCAAGGTCCGCGATCGCGCCTCCGCCGTCCGCTGGCGGGCGGGGCAGGCCGGCCCCGTCGTCTTCACCAACGGCGTGTTCGACCTCGTCCACCCCGGGCACGTCGAGCTGCTCGAGCGCGCCCGGAGCGAAGGCGCCGCGCTGGTGGTCGGGGTCAACACCGACGCGTCCGTCCGCCGCCTCGCCAAGGGAGCGGAGCGGCCCGTCGTCCCCGAGGCGGCGCGCTGCCGCGTGCTCGCGGGGTTCGCCTCCGTCGACTGCGTGGTCGCGTTCGACGAGGATACGCCGCTCGCGCTCATCGAGGCGCTCGCGCCCGACGTGCTGGTCAAGGGCGCCGATTACTCCCGCGACCGCATCGTCGGCGCGGACTTCGTCGAGGCGCGCGGGGGCCGGGTGGTCCGGGTCCCGGTCGTCTCGGGCTTTTCCACCACCTTCATCGTCGAGCGTCTTCGTGCCTCGTCCTGACGGCCGCGCGGCCGACCAGCTCCGTCCTCTCTCGCTCGAGCGCGGCGCCAATCCGTACGCGGAAGGATCCTGCCTGATCCGGATGGGCGGCACCCTCGTCCATTGCACGGCGAGCGTCGAGGTCGGCGTCCCGCCGTTCAAGAAGGGGTCGGGCGAAGGGTGGGTCACGGCCGAGTACGCCATGCTGCCGCGCGCCACGGCGGAGCGGACCGACCGCGAGCGCCGGGGCGCCGGCGGGCGCACCATGGAGATCCAGCGCCTCATCGGGCGGTCGCTGCGCGCGGCGATGAAGACGATGGCCTTCGGCGAATACACCATCAAGGTGGACTGCGACGTCCTCCAGGCCGACGGCGGCACCCGGACGGCGAGCATCACCGGCGGCTGCGTGGCCCTGGCCGACGCCTGCCGCTGGGTGGCGGAGCGGAACGGCGGGATCGACCCGTTCGGCGAACTCGTCGCCGCGGTGTCGGTCGGCGTCGTCGAGGGCGAACCGCGGCTCGACCTGATGTACCTCGAGGACAAGGACGCCGGCGTGGACGCCAACGTCGTGATGGTCCACCCGGACCGGTTCGTCGAGGTCCAGGGGACGGGAGAGCACGCCACCTTTGCCCGGCCCGAGCTCGACCGGCTCCTCGACCTGGCCTCGGGCGGGATCCGCCGGCTGTTCGACGCCCAGCGGACCGCGCTCGCGCGGTGAAGCTGCTCTTCGCGACCCGGAGCGGGGGCAAGCAGCGCGAAGTCCGGCGGGTGCTCGAGGCGGCGGGGCACGAGGTGGTCTTTCCGGACGACGTCGGACTCGCGGAACGCGCCGAGGAAGACGGGCTCGAGACGGCCGACAGCTTCGAAGGCAACGCACGACTCAAGGCGGAGTACTTCCAGCGCCGGTCCGGCCTTCCGACCGTGGCCGACGATTCGGGGCTCGAGGTACTGTCGCTCGGCGGCGCGCCGGGGGTCCGGTCGAAGCGCTGGGCCGGCGCGACCGGCGCCCCGACGGAGGTGGACGCCGCGAACAACGCCGAGCTGCTCCGGCGCCTGACCGGCGCTCCGGAGTCGAGGCGGTCGGCGCGTTATCGCTGCGTCCTCGTGCTGGTCCGCTCTGCCGGGGCTATCCCCGAAGTATTCGAGGGAAGCTGCGCCGGGCGGATCCTCGACGCGCCGCAGGGCACGGGCGGCTTCGGGTACGACCCGCTGTTCTGGAGCGCCGACCTTGGGCGCTCCTTCGGCGAGGCGACGGCGGAGGAGAAGGACCGCGTCAGTCATCGGGGCCGGGCGCTCGCGGCGCTGGTGGCGGCGCTCCGTTCGCCCTGACCCTCGGGCGTTCCCGATCGCCGTTCGCCATTCCCCGTTCACCGCTCACGGTTTACCGTTCACCCCACTCGGGGCGTAGCTCAGCCCGGTAGAGCGCCTGCTTTGGGAGCAGGAAGTCGTCGGTTCGAATCCGGCCGCCCCGATATAGGTCCATCGCAAAGCACCGGCGTCCCGCAGTCTCACTCGAGACCGCGGGACGTTGGCGTTCGGGGGCGTGAGCCCCCACCAGGCGAGCGGGGGCGAAAGCCCCCGGACGTCGGCTCGAATCCGGCCGCCCCGATCTAGGTCGACAGGTGGACAGCGTGACGGGTAGACAGGAATGG
>CAMLHU010000306.1 GCA_946479825.1 uncultured Gemmatimonadota bacterium | reverse complement strand
GTTGGGCGCGGAGTTGGGTTTGCTGGGCGGATTCTTCGGAGGTGACGTAGAGGATGCGCGGCGCGTCCCCGGTGGCCGGCGAATCCTTCTTCTCGGGCTTTGGGCTCGCCAGCGACTTGGCGACCTGGAGGAGGAGGGTGGACTTGCCGATGCCGGGTTCGCCGCCCACGAGCGTGAGCGAGCCGGGGACGATGCCCCCGCCCAGCACGAAGTCGAATTCGGGGAGCCCGACGTGCCAGCGGGCGAGGCGCGACTCGGCGATCTCGCGCAGCCGGGCGGGGGCGGCGCCCGCGGCGCCGGTGAGGCCGGGACCGGCCTTCCGCCGGGCCCGCGGCTCGGCCCGGGCCGCGACCGGCTCCTCGGCCACCGCGTTCCACGCGCCGCACGCCTCGCAGCGGCCCACCCACTTGGGGTGGTCGTGGCCGCACTCGGTACAGCGATAGACCGACCGGGCCTTAGGCCTCATCCGGGACCGCCTCCGGCGGCGGTTCCCGGTCGCTGTGGTCGGTGAACCGCGTGATTGCCTTGTTGAAGAAGAGCTCGACCGCCCCGGTCGGCCCGTTCCGGTTCTTGGCCAGGTTGACCTCGGCGACGCCGTCGAGGGTCCGGCCGTCCTTCTCGGCCTTGTCGCGCAGGTCCTTGTACATCTCCGGCCGGTGGATGAAGATCACCAGGTCGGCGTCCTGCTCGATGGCGCCGGAATCGCGCAGGTCGGAGAGGATCGGAGTGCGCTCGCCGCCCCGCTGCTCCGACGCGCGCGAAAGCTGCGACAGCGCGATGACCGGGACCTCGAGCTCGCGCGCCAGCCCCTTGAGCGAGCGCGAGATGTCGGAGATCTCCTGCACCCGGTTCTCGGCCATCTCGGGGCTCCGCATCAGCTGCAGATAGTCCACGATGATGAGGCCGACGTCGCTCTCCGCCCGGAGCCGACGCGCCTTCGACCGCATCTCGAGCAGCGTGAGCGCCGGCGTGTCGTCGATCCAGATCGGCGCCTGGGCCAGCACGCCGGCCCCGCGCGCGAGGCGCGAATACTCCTCGTCCCGCAGCCGCCCGGTCCGGACCTTCTGGCTGTCCACCCCCGCCTCGGCGCAGAGGAGGCGCTGGACCAGCGACTCCTTGCTCATTTCGAGCGAGAAGATCGCGACCCCGCGGTCGGCCTCGAGCGCCGCGTGCGCGGCGACGTTGAGGCAGAACGCCGTCTTCCCCATCGACGGCCGGGCCGCCACGATCACGAGTTCCGACGGCTGGAAGCCCGACGTCAGCTGGTCCAAATCTCGGAAGCCGCTCGGCACCCCGGTAACCGATTTCGCGTTCTTCTGGAGCGTTTCTATGCGCTCCATCGTCGGCCACAGCATCTCCTTGATCCGGAGGAACCCGTCGTCGCGGCGGGTCTGCGCGATCTGGAAGATCCGGGCCTCGGCGCGGTCGAGCAGCTCGCCGGCCCGGCTGCGGCCTTCGTAGGTCTCCTGGATGATCTGGGTGGCGGCCTCGATGAGGCGGCGCTGGATCGCCTTCTCCCGCACGATCCCGGCGTGGAACTCGAGGTTGGCCGCGGTGGGCACCGCGTCCGCCAGCTCGGCGACGTACGGCAGCCCGCCGGTGCTGTCGAGCTCGCCCCGGCGCACCAGCTCGTCGCGCAGCGTGAGCTGGTCGATGACCGTGCGCTGCTCGGTGAGGTGCAGCATCGCGCGGTAGATCCGGCGGTGCCGCTCGGCGTAGAACATCCAATCCTCGAGCAGCTCGGCCGCGCGCAGCGCCGCGTCCTGGTCGAGCAGCATCGCGCCCAGCACGGCCTGTTCCGCGTCGTTGTCCCACGGGGCGCCGCGCCCCGCCGGACCGCCGGCGGCGTCAGGCGTCGAGGAGTTGTCGGGCAATACGGACGTCATCCCAGGTCGGCTTCTTCCAGTTGGGGTTCCGGAGCAGCGCCGCGGGGTGGTAGGTCACCACCACCGGGACGGAGCCGTACCGGTGCACCAGGCCGCGCAGCTGGCCCAGGCTCTTCTTCGACTGCAGCAGCGCGGCGGCGGCGGTGGACCCGGCGGCGAGGATCACCCTGGGCCGGAGCAGCGCCAGCTGGCGGTGCAGGTACGGGAGACAGGCGGCCATCTCGTCCGGCAGCGGCGTCCGGTTCTGCGGCGGCCGGCATTTCACGATGTTGAGGATATACGCGCTCGAGCGCGGCACGTCTATGCTGGCCAGGATCTTGTCGAGCAGTTCCCCGGCCCGACCCACGAACGGCCGGCCGGTCTCGTCCTCGGTCTGCCCGGGCCCCTCCCCCACGACCACGAATCGCGCCGCCGGATCGCCCTCGCCGGGCACCGCCTGGGTGCGCCCCTCGCAGAGGGGACACTTCCGGCAGCCGCGGATCACCTCCGCCACGGCCTCCAGCGTCCCGAGCCCCTCGAGCTCGGCGCCGAGCGACGCCGGCGGGGTCACCGTGAGGCCAGGCCCGGGAATGGGCGGGGCGTTGGTGAGCCAGGAGGAGCCTGGAGCCGGGGGCTCGGAGCTTGGAGCTTGGAGCTAGGAGCTTGGAGCTTGGAGCGAGGAGCTCGGAGCGTGGAGCTTGGAGCTTGGAGCCGGAAGCCTGGGATCGGGGGCCGGCGCCGGGGGAGCCGAGCGCTCAGGCGCCACCTCACGGCTCGGCGCTCCAAGCTCCGAGCTCCGGACTCCCACCACCACCTCGCGTCCCCCCAGCTCGATCTGCTGCCGGAGGTACCGCTCCCGGTCATCCGCCAAGGCGGGCCTCCACGGCGTCGAGGATCCGTTCGGCCACCTCGCGCTTGGACTGCAGCGGCAGGATCGTCGGCGCGCCGTCGCGGGCCAGGATGGCGACCCGGTTGGTGTCCACCTCGAATCCGGCGCCCGGCTCCAGCGCGTCGTTCACCACGATGAGGTCGAGCGCCTTCCGCTCGAGCTTGGCCTTCCCCTTGGCGACGGCGTCGCCGGTCTCGAGCGCGAACCCGACGA
>CAMLHU010000305.1 GCA_946479825.1 uncultured Gemmatimonadota bacterium | reverse complement strand
ACCTGATCCCCAAGCCGTTCGACCCGCGGGTGCTCCTCTGGGTGGCGCCGGCGGTCGCGTGGGCGGCGATCGCCTCGGGAGTCGCCCGCGAAGTGATCGACCTCGACGAGTATCGCGCCAAGCTCGAGTCGCGGCTCGGCCGCGGGCGGGCCATCATGCGCGGGCTCATCAACCGCGCCGTGGCCGACCCCAAGCGCATCGCCTTCACCGACGCCGAGGACACCCGGATCATCCGGGCGGCGCGGGTGGTGGCGGACGAGGGGATCGGGGTGCCGATCCTGCTGGGCGACGAGCGCGAGATCTTCGAGGCCGCGACCGAGGCCGGCATCCCGCTCAACGGGATGGAGCTGGTGGACCCGGCCCGGAGCCCCCAGCGCGAGGGGTACGCCACGAGCTACTGGCAGCGGCGCCAGCGCCGCGGGGTCACCCGCGCCGAGGCGCGGCGGCGGATGGCCGAGCCGGCGTACTTCGGCGCGATGATGGTGGTGCAGGGCCACGCCGACGCGCTGGTGGCCGGCGAGAACCAGTACTACCCCGACGCGGTGCGCCCTGCGCTCGAGGTGGCGGGCGCGGTCCCGGGCAGCGCCGTCGCCGGCATCTACATGATGGTGGTCGGCACCGACACGTACTTCTTCGCCGACTGCACCGTCAACATCGAGCCCGACGCGGAGCGGCTGGCGGAGATCGCCGGCGCCACCGCGGCGTTCGTGCGACACTTCGGTATCGACCCGAAGGTGGCCCTGCTGTCGTTCTCGAACTTCGGCTCCGTCCGGCACCCGGCCCAGGCCAAGGTGGCGGAGGCGGTACGCATCCTGCAGCAGCGCCGGCCCGAGCTTCCGGTGGACGGGGAGATGCAGGCCGACACGGCGGTGGTGGAGCAGGTGCTGCTCGGGACCTATCCGTTCAGCCGGTTGCAGGGGCCGGCCAACGTGCTCATTTTTCCCGACCTGAATTCGGCCAACATCTGCTACAAGCTGCTCGACCGGCTGGGCGGCGCGCAGGCGATCGGGCCGATCCTGGTGGGACTGGCCGCGCCGATCCACGTGCTCCAGCGCGGCGCCGAAGTGGATGACGTCGTCAACATGGCCGTGATCGCGGCGGTGGACGCGCAGGAACGCGCCCGCCGCGCGGCGGCCGCCACACGATAGCCGCCGGCCCGGCCGGCGGGAGAGGACCCGAGGCATGACCGCGACCAGGACCGCCCCCCAGGCGACCTCCCTTCCCGACGCCGGCCTCCAGCCGGTGCGGGTGCACGCCAACCTCCACCGGGCCCAGCTCATCGAGCACGCGGTCCGGCGGGGCGAGGGCCAGCTCACCGCCCACGGCGCCTACACCGCCGTCACGTCGCCCCACACCGGGCGCTCCCCCAACGACAAGTTCGTGGTCGACGAGGAGAGCTGCACCGAGGAGATCTGGTGGGACAAGAACGGCCGCGGCGACGACACGGCGTTCGACCGGCTCCTGCAGGACGTCCGCGCCCATCTCGACGCGCAGGAGGTCTTCGTCCAGGACCTCTACGCCGGCGCCGACCCGTCCCATCGCCTCAACGTGCGCTTCGTGACGCCGAACGCCTGGCAGGCGCTCTTCGTCCGGAACATGTTCATCCGGCCGGCCACCGAGGAGCTGGCGCGGTTCGTCCCCGGGTTCACGGTGCTCCACGCCCCCGAGCTCCAGGCCGACCCCGCGGTGCACAAGACCCGCACCGGCACCTTCGTCATCCTGCACTTCAAGCGGCGGCTCATCCTCATCGGCGGCACCCGCTACGCCGGCGAGCTCAAGAAGTCGATCTTCACCGTCCTCAACTACCTCCTGCCGAAGCAGGGCGTCCTCCCGATGCACTGCTCCGCCAACGTCGGGCCGGACGGCGACACCGCCATCTTCTTCGGCCTCTCGGGCACCGGCAAGACCACCCTCTCGGCCGACCCGCACCGCCACCTCATCGGCGACGACGAGCACGGCTGGGGCGAGCACGGGGTGTTCAACTTCGAAGGCGGCTGCTACGCCAAGGTGATCAACCTCTCCGCCGAGGGCGAGCCCGAGATCTACGCCGCGAGCCGGCGGTTCGGTACCATCCTCGAGAACGTCGTCGTGGACCCGGTCACCCGGATGCCGGACTACGAGGACCGGAGCATCACCGAGAACACCCGCGCCAGCTACCCGATCGACTACATCCCGAACCACGAGCCGTCGGGGATGGGCGGGCACCCGAAGCACATCGTCTTCCTGACCGCCGACGCCTACGGGGTCCTGCCGCCGATCTCGCGGCTCACCCCGGAGCAGGCGATGTACCAGTTCGTCTCGGGCTACACGGCCAAGGTGGCCGGCACCGAGCGCGGCGTGACCGAGCCCTCGGCGACCTTCAGCGCGTGCTTTGGCGCCCCGTTCCTCCCGCTCCACCCCGGCGTGTACGCCAAGATGCTGGGGCAGAAGATCGCCCAGCACGGCGCCACCTGCTGGCTGGTGAACACCGGCTGGACCGGCGGGGCGTACGGCGTGGGGAGCCGGATGAAGCTGGCCCACACCCGCGCGATGGTGCGCGCCCTCCTGGCCGGCAAGCTGGCCAAGGCGGAGTATCGCAAGGACCCCGTGTTCGGCTTCGATGTGCCGACCGCGGTCCCCGAGGTCCCGGCCAGCGTCCTCAACCCGCGCGAGACCTGGGCCGACAAGGCGGCCTACGACGCCCAGGCGAAGAAGCTGGCCCAGATGTTCCGCGACAACTTCGCCAAGTTCGCCGACCACGTGGAGGCGAAGGTGGGCAAGGCGGGCCCGGTGGCGTAAGGGTCGTGGGTCGCGGGTCGTGGGTCGTGAGATCGAGGACCTGAGACTTGCGGCGGTGTGACCCGACGGGGCTCCGGGCGACCGGGGCCCCGTTGTCATAGGTGAGGTTACCTTCCCCAAGCCACGCGCCCACGCGCCCATTCGCCCATTCGCCCACACGCCCACACCCCCACACGCCCCCCCTATGTC
>CAMLHU010000304.1 GCA_946479825.1 uncultured Gemmatimonadota bacterium | reverse complement strand
TCGGCGAACCACACCAACCCTCACCCGCAATGCAAGCGATCGGCACCGCCACCGCAGTCCTTGAAGGAGAACCCATGAGCAACGCAGTCGCCACCAACGGAACCGCCATCACCGGTGTTGTGTCCGGTGCCGCCGAAGCTCGTTCCATCCAGCGCAGCCTCGAATCCGCCACCGCCGCCTACGAAGCCGCCGTCGCGAACGCCCGCAAGCGGATCCACTCCATGGGCGAGCAGACCCTCGGCGTCATCCAAATGGCCGGACGGTCCACCGTCGTCAACGCCTGCGCCCAGGCCGCCGAAGCCATCGCGGCGGCGCAGGCATCCGTGAACGGCTGCCGGTCGGAAGTCATCCCGCTGTTGGGATCTGTGGCCCGCGAGTTCGACAAGCGCAACAGCTGAGACAGGAGACCCGACGATGGCAGTGACGACGACGTCCCGCCCGGCGCCGCTGCCACAGGCGACCGGGGCGGGGAAGACCCGAGTACCGGACGGGGCTGTGAAGATGGCCCGCGCCTACCTCGACGAGCAGGGGTTGCCGCAGAAGGCCATCACTCCCGTGCCGGTCGACGCGGATGAGCACCGCACCCCGCACCTGCTGAAGCAGTGCACCTACATGCGCGTCATCAACGGCGGCGGCAAGGAACGGTGCGCCACTGCGGAGTGGATGCTGCCCGACGCGAAGCCGCGGTTCTGCCCCGAACACGGCGATGAGCTGGAGGCGCCCAAGGCGGGCCCGTCCGTGTTCGCCCTGACCGTGCAGGACGCGGTGAAGCTCCACGGCCGGTCCGCCGCCCCGTGGCTTCTGCCCATCTCCGCCGCCGCCGCGGACACGGTCGCGCACTTCGCCGGGATCGGCCCCCTTGCCGCGCTGGTCGGCACCCCTGCTGCCGTCGCCGCCACCTACGCCGTTTCGAAGTACCGGCTGACCGCGGAGGCGGTCGACAAGAAGCGCATCGAGCAGGGACAGCGGAAGGGCAAGCGGGTCGAAGCGTTGAAGCGCAAAGCGCGCCGCAACGCTGCCGTCGCCGCCGAGGCCGGGGTGTGGCTGACCGCGCTCACCGCCACCGACGTGACCACTGTCCCGGGCCTGATTGTTGCCGCCGCCGGCATGGTCCGGTGGGCGGTCGGCTCCTACCAGTGGTGGGCGGCTGCGGAGGACCGCCGTACTCGGGGGGCCGTCGTCGAGGTGGAACAGCCCGACCCCGCACCGCAGGTTGAGGCCCCCGACCCGGTGAAGCTCCGCGCCCTCACAACCTGGATCAGCCTCATCGGCTGCGCCGGTGGGCCGCTGGCGGGCACTGAACTTGTCGACTTCCAGCGGCTTCCCGCGTGCGAGGTGAACGCCGAGTCGAGGACGATGCTGCCGAACTGGTCAGCGAAGGTCGTCGCGAAGGTTGAAGGTTCGATCAACATGCGGGAGTCGCGGCCCGCGCTCCTCGGCCGGATCGCCGCCGCGTACAAGTGCACCTACGCCGACGTGTCGTTCGCCGCCGACGAGGCTGACCTGTCCGTCGCGACGTTACGTATCCAGCCCGACAACCCGCTCGCCGCGGTGCGGATGTGGACCGGGCACAGGTCGACGAACTGGAAGACGGGCACGTCCGTCATCGGCCGGTTCGACGACGGCCGGCCCATGCTGTACCAGTGGTGGGATGAGGGCGGCGCCTGCCACGACCTGCTCGGCGGCTGCTCCGGCTCAGGCAAGTCTGAGGCGGTCGCCCAGCTGATCCTCACGTCGCTGCACTCCAACGGGCTGGTCATCGACTGGGTTGGTGACCCGCAGCGCGGGCAGTCATTCGGCGCGTTGAAGGGCAAGGTCGACTGGTTCGCGGGCAGCAAGTCCGAGATCAAGCTGATGTTGCTGGCCGCCGTGAAGGAGATGTGGCGCCGCAACGACGAACTCGCCAGGAACGAGATCAAGACGTGGCGGCCGACGCGTGACATGCCGCTGCTCGTCATCACCTTGGACGAGGTCCAGTCGTACATCGAAGACCCCGACATCCTCGCCCTGGTTGAACTGCTCGCGGGGCAGGCCCGGAAGTGCGGCATCAAGGTGCGCCTCCTGACGCAGATCATCGCCGCGTACAACTTGGGAGGGTCGACGTACATCAAGGAGCAGGTGAAGACGGGTCAGACGTTCACGTTCCGCGCCGAAACCGATGTGGCGGGCCGGTCGGCGATCGAGGGTGACAGCCCGATCGACCCGACGATGCTGCCGAAGAAGTGGGGGCCGTACACGTGCGCGGCGGGGAAGAAGACCGCCGGCTTGGTGTTCATGCAGGGCGTTCACGGCCGCGACGTGTACGGGCGCACCGACTACACCGGCGACGACATGAACGTGTGGCTGGTCGACGGGCAGGGCCGGTCCACGTTGTCGCCGGGCGTGTTCAACGGCGACGCGCAACTTGAGTCGGGTCCGCTGTGGGGCGATCGGAAAGCGCGCGCTCTGCGGCTGATCGAGGCGGGCCGCGACGACGCTGACATCCTTCCCGGTGGGAGGGCCCTTGAACTCATCGAGGCGGCATCGGTCACGGCGGTTGCGGTCACTCCCACCCCGCCGGGCGCCGGGCAGCCTCCGGCGCAGGACCGGGCCCGCGACACCGTCCTCTCCGTCGCTAGGGACGTCGCCGACGACACCGGCCTCGTCAAGCGGGACGCGATCGTGGCCGGGACGAAGGGAAAGATGGCTGACGGCACCCGCGACAAGGCACTCACCGAGCTCGTGGCCAGCGGCGGATTGCGCCGCATCAAGAACGGCCTGTACGAGGTGGCGAAGTGACGCTCAGGTCAGCGTGCGACGTTCACGAACAGCCGCAGCTCAGTCTCATGGGGTTCGCCGGTAACAGCGAACCAGGCCCGCTTCGCCACGGTCGCGGCCAGGAAGTGGTTCGTTTGGTAGGCCCGCTCGCGGAGGCGGATCTCGTCGCCGACGAGTGGCGGCCCGAACAGCGGATCCACCGGGTAGGCGTCGGCGATGC
>CAMLHU010000303.1 GCA_946479825.1 uncultured Gemmatimonadota bacterium | reverse complement strand
CTTCAGCCGGTGCAAGCGGCTGGGGCCCTCGCTGCTTGAGGGGGTCAGGCGGGTTCGGGCTGGGTGACGACCTGCACGTCGACGGCGCGCTCGGGGGCGGCGGGGTCGAGGAGTTCGTCGCGGGGCACGCCGAGGGCGCGGGCCCAGGCGTGGGAGAGGTTCAGGCCGGGCTGGGTGTGGCCAAGCTCGACGTTCCGGATCGTGTCGGGGTGCCAGCGGCGACCGGTTGAGCGGTGGATCTGCTCGACGAGAGCGTCGACGGTGATGTTCTTGCTCTCGCGCAGGTCGCGCGCCTTGCCCCCGTTGAAGGTGCGTCTCGCCATGACCGAAACGCTAGTACAGATCTCTACAGATCTCTAGAGGTACTAGCGAGTATCTTCCGGTCGATCTCCACGGATCGTCACCGGCCATGACTATCTAGTCAGATCGGTGTAATTTTTCGAAGGCTTACCTAAGTCTGTGTGGACCTGTAGAGATCTGTAGGCCATCATGTGTAAACGTGAGCACCCCGCAGAACGTCAGGCGACTCGACCCAAAGAACGTCGCGCGCCTCGCAGACCTGATGGACCACCGCCGGCGCGAGCTCGGCAAGTCCTGGGCCACCGTGACCCTGGAAGCCGACATCACCACCACGACCCTCGGCGCCCTCCGCAAAGGCCAGAACTACCCCAGCGCCAAGACGCTGCGCGGCATCGACCGGGCCATGGAGTGGGAATGGAACCCCTCCAGCACCCTCGCGGTCCTCAACGGCGGTGACCCGGTCCCCCTCCATGGCGGGAGCATCCACGCCAGCGAGGTCGCCGCCGTCATCGCCGAGATCGAAGCGCTTCCGAACCTGTCCGACGAGCAGAAGAACGTACTGATCTCGACATTGCGGGCGACCGTTCAGGCCACGCTCGAGCAGGGCCGCCGCCTCAGCGAACAGCAAGCAGACCGCAACGCGTCGTAATACTCCCTGTCAGGGCCAGTAAGTGACAATCTGCCCAGAACCCCTTGCGTGTCCTGCGTCACAGTCGTAGGCATATACGGACACACCGATCCGAAGGTCACGCAAGGGCGGAATTCACGGGGGTGCTGTCCGCCCGGCCGGCGTGACCACAGCGCACGCAAGGGAGCGGCATGCGCAGCAGAATCACCCAGCAGGTCATCGCGTTCGGCGCCACGGTCGTCATACCGTGGGGGCTCATCGCCCTCCTCGTCGCCACGGTCTGGCCCGAGAACCTGGGCGTCGCCGTCATCAACGGCCTGGGGTTCATCTCCGTCGTCGGCGTCGCCACCGTGAACCGGCGGCACTACGACGACAGAGCCAACACCATCCACGTCGACGTCGACACCCTCCGCACCGCGGTCGACACCGCGATCGCCGCCTCCGACTTCGGGAAGATCCTCGCGAAGTTCGGTGGTGTCCCGTACCGGCCGGCGTTCCCTGACGGGCCCGTCCAACCGGTGTGCGTACCCGACGCGGCTGCTGTCGCGGGCATGGAAGACGGCACGGTCGTTGACCTCGACGCCGTACGGGACGCGATCCGCCACAGCCACAACTGATGGGCCCCGAGATACGCCGCGCGCCGCTGCCGCCCGGCTGCTGGTGGATCGTCCACGTCGACCACGGCCGGCCCGTTGTGATCCTCGACGAAGCGGTCCCCGCCGACTCGTGCGTTGAGCGGGAGCTCGCCGCCGCCGGAGTGCGGATGTGGCGCGAACAGAACCGTCGGCGTGGCATCGGCGTCTTCCCCGCCTCGACTGTCGCTGCCGCCGTCGTCGCCGTGGCCGCGGTCGCCGCGAGCATCGTGTACGTCCTCACCGGCAATGGGACCGCGCCGGGCGGCTCAGATGACTGGGCGGAGGGAGGCCGGAGCCCGGTGGTGGCCGCGCCGGTGGAACGCCGCACGCCGCCCGGCCCGGTCGCCGCTGGGCGCGGGAGGCCGCGGCCGGTGCATGTGCCGTCGGGGGGCTCGTGGTCGGGGCGGCCCGCCCCTGCCCCGACCGCGTCCCCGGCGCCGTCCGTGCGGGAGTCACCGTTGCCGGCGGTTCGAGAGTCGCCGGGCCCGGTGCGGCGCCCGGTGCGGCGGCTGCTGCGCCGTACGGTCCAGCCCCGGCCGAGCGTGCCACTGCCGGTGAAGGCCCGGCCGTCGCTACGGCCGTGTGAGCTGCTGCGGGTGCCGGTCGGACGCTGCCGGTAGGCCCCAGAAACGCGAGAGCCCCCAGGGGGAGGTCCTGGGGGCTCTCGTCTGCCTGGGGTCAAGGCGCGTCCGAGCGGGCCAGCGCGGCAACGAACCGGCGCCACCACCGCGCCCAGCGCTCCCGGCGGCCGCCGTCGAGGAGCTCGCGGGCGATCCGCCGCACACACCGCGGGCAGAAGTGCACGTCGAGTTCCTCATCGGAGATCAGCTAGTCGCGGAGCGTCCGGCTGGCGAGACGCTGCTTCCCGCAGCGGTTGCACTTCGTCGCCCATACGGTCTTCTGGGGGTTCTTCGGGGAAGGGGTCGGCACGATCACGACGCCACCGCCATGTCCTCGACGCGGACCCGAGCGGCACGCGACCGGCGCCGCGCACTACGCCGCAGGTTGTCCCGCTCCTCCGGCGTCCGGCCCCCGTAGATGCCCTCCGCGATCCGGCCGGGGATCGCCTCGACACGAAGTGCCGCCTCCAGGCACTCGGCGATGACCGGGCAACCCGAGCACGCGGCGCGGGCCTCCTCCGGCGTGATCGCGCGGTCGGGGAAGTACGTCGCGTCGTGCTCGCGGGCCGACGCCTGGTCGGTGATCAGGCCGCGGCACTTCCCGAACGTGCTGACGGCCTCGTCGAGCTGCCGGTCGGTCATGCGGGTGGCGGTGAGCAGAGGCATGATGGTCATCGTTCGTCCCTCCTGGGGTGTCTGGTGGGGGGATGGAAGCGGCCCCGGTGAGCGCACACCGGGGCCGCGATCGTTCGAGGGGTCAGTCAGGCCTTCGCGGGCAGCGCGCGGCACTCGGCGACACCTCGCATTGCACGCTGCGCGCGGCGATCGCGATCG
>CAMLHU010000302.1 GCA_946479825.1 uncultured Gemmatimonadota bacterium | reverse complement strand
ATCCTCGGCTATTACCGCACCTTCGGCCTTGAGGCGAAGCTCAAGTTCGCCACCCGGCCGGAGGTGCGCATCGGCGACGACGCGCTCTGGGACCGCGCCGAGGGGGCCCTCAAGGCCGCCCTCGAGGCGACGGGGCTGCCGTACGAGGTCAAGCCGGGGGACGGCGCCTTTTACGGGCCCAAGATCGACTTCGACGTCTTCGACTCGATCGGCCGCGCCTGGCAGCTCGGCACCATCCAGCTCGACTACAACGCGCCGGAGCGGTTCGACCTGCACTACGTCGGCGAGGACAACCACGAGCACCGGCCGGTGGTCATCCACCGCGCGGTGAGCGGGTCGTTCGAGCGGTTCATCGCCATCCTGATCGAGCACTACGCCGGGGCGTTCCCGGTGTGGCTGGCCCCGGAGCAGGTGCGGGTGCTGCCGATCTCCGACGAGCAGGCCGAGCCGGCGCGCCGGGTGACTGAGGCGCTCCGCGCCCGCGGCATCCGCGCCGTGCTCGACGCGGGGCACGAGACCCTCAACTACCGGATCCGCGCCGGCGAGGTGGAGAAGGTGCCGTACATGGCCGTGGTGGGTCAGCGCGAGGCCGAGGCCGGCACCGTGGCGGTGCGGGTGCGGGGGGAAGGGAAGAAGCAGGAGATCCTGCCGGTCACGGAATTCGCCGACCGCGTGGCCGGCAAGATCCGCGAACGGGCGCTGGGGTTGTAGGCCGCCGACCCCGCGCCCCGTGTCTCCCTCCCGCCTCGAAGCCTTCAGCGACGGCGTCATCGCCATCATCATCACCATCATGGTGCTGGAGCTCCGCGCCCCTCATTCGGCGGAGCTCCGGGACCTGGCCCGGCTCTGGCCGGTGTTCCTGAGTTACGTGCTGAGCTTCGTGTACGTCGGCATCTACTGGAACAACCACCAC
Source organism: uncultured Gemmatimonadota bacterium (assembly GCA_946479825.1). The sequence goes on along the minus strand of CAMLHU010000302.1, from coordinate 2,131 downwards.
CACATGCTGCACGTGGTGGAGCGGGTGACCGGCGGGGTCCTCTGGGCCAACCTGCATCTCCTGTTCTGGCTGTCGCTCACGCCGTTCGTCACCGCGTGGATCGGCGAGAACCACTTCGCGCCGGTCCCGATGGCGCTGTACGGCGTGGACCTGCTGATGGCGGCCGTGGCGTACACCATCCTCCAGACGGCGATCCTCCGGAGCGAAGGGCCGACGTCGCTCCTCGCCCGCGCGGTCGGCACCGACCTCAAGGGGAAGGTGTCCCTCGTGGCGTACGTCGTCGCGATCCCGGGCGCGTTCGTCAGCACCTGGATCTCGGCCGCCTGCTACGTCGGGGTGGCGCTGATGTGGCTGGTGCCCGACCGCCGGATCGAGCGGGCGCTGGCGGAGCGCGACTGATGCCGGTCTTCGCGGGACTCGAGACCTTCGCGACCGGGCGCCTCGTGGCCGAGCGGCTCGTGCCGGGGCACTTCGAGGAACTGCGGAAGATCGACACCCACCCGCAGGTGATGGCGACGATGGGCGGCGTGCGCACCGAGGCGGTCACGCGGGGATATCTCGAGCGCAACCTGGCGCACTGGGACGAGTGGGGGTTCGGCGCCTACCTGTTCCGCGACCGCGCCACCGGCGGGTGGGCGGGCCGGGGGTGCGTCCGCCGGCTCGCGATCGAGGGGACGGTGGACCTCGAGATCGGCTACGCGTTCTATCCGGAGTACTGGGGTAAGGGGTACGCCACCGAGATCGCGCTGGGGTGCGCGGACCTCGCGTTCACGCGGATCGGCGTCCCGTCGGTCGTCGCGATCACGACGCCGGCCAACACCGGGTCGCAGGCGGTGATGCGGAAGGCCGGGATGGGCTACGAGCGGGACTTCATGCTCGACGGCGTGCCGCACGTGGTGTTCCGGAAGGTGCGGGCCTGAGGCCTGAGGGACCGCCCACCGGGCGGTCCCTCAGGCGTGTCAGCGGTCATCGTGATCACCGAGGGACCACCCGGAGGGCGGTCCCTCGGCCGTCGTTCGTGCGCAGGGCGTGCCCGGCCCGCCCTCCGTGCGGGCCGGGGGCGCGATCCAGAGCCCGTCGTAGTGATCGAGCCCCGGCCACCGTCGGCGGGGATTGTCCGCTACGTAGCGGATGCACCGCGCGACCGCTGCCGGGGTGCGCTTCCAGCGATCGAAGTAGCCACGCTGCCAGATGGGTGGCGTGCGGGTCGAGGTCGCGAGCAGGCGGCGTGCGGCCATCCCGCGCCACGCAACGGCGAGCTGCCGCGCGGTGACGCCTGGGTGCGGCGTAACTAACGCGTGGACGTGGTCGGGCATCACCACCAGCGCCAGGACCCGGGCAAATGCAGGTTCGGCGCTCCGCAACACGGCGAGCACGACCGACCGTTCGGCCGCCGAGAGAGGCGGCTGCCGCCGGTGCAGCCTCCAATTGAGGAACACCGTGGCGCCAGCTACTTCGAAGTGCGGCACTCGGCGGCGCCAGTGCAAGCGGCGTGGCATAGGCGCACCGTAACCGGGCCGGGCCGATCCACCGTCACCCGAATCACGCCGCCGTGCCCGAAAAGGCGCGCCCTTTTCGCCGCCCGTCGCCCCGCCTATTTTCGAGGCTGACTCCAATCAGGGATCGCCGTGTCCGACCGCACCACGCCTGTCATCGTCGCCGCCTGCCGGACCGCCATCGGGAAGTACCAGGGCGGGCTGAGCGGCTTCTCGGCGCCCCAGCTCGGCGCGATGGCCGTCCGGGAAGTGATGAAGCGTTCGGGCGTCGACGGCGCGTCGGTCGATGAAGTGATCCTGGGCCACGTGGTCCAGGGCGGGACCGGGCAGGCGCCGGCCCGTCAGGCGCTCATCCACGGCGGACTTCCCGGCACGGTCCCGGCCCTCACCATCAACAAGGTGTGCGGTTCGGGGCTCAAGGCGGTGATGCTCGCGGCCCAGGCCATCAAGGCGGGGGACGCGCAGTGCATCGTGGCCGGCGGGATGGAATCGATGTCCACCGCGCCGCACTACCTCTACGGCAATCGCAACGGGATCAAGGCGGGCAACCAGACCATCGTGGACGGGATGATCCGCGACGGGCTCTGGGACTCCTTCGGCAACAACCACATGGGGGAGTACGCCGAGTACACCGC
>CAMLHU010000301.1 GCA_946479825.1 uncultured Gemmatimonadota bacterium | reverse complement strand
ACCGCACCGTCTCGCCCTGCTTGATCGTAAGCTCCGCCGGGCTGAACACCGGGGTGGCGCCGTTCATGGTCATCTCGACCACATGCACCGTGGCGTTCGCCGCCGGGGTCGCCGCCGCAGGAGCCGCCGCGGCCGGAGCCGCCGCCGGAGTCTCCGTCGCGCCTTCCTTCTTCTCGCCACCACCGCACGCCGCCATCAGCACCAGACCCGCCGCCAGCCAAGTCGCACGCATACGCCCAACGCCTCCGGATTCGGTAGATTGTCAGGGGCTTCAACTGCCGTGGCCGCCGCCCGCGGGCACCGACCACTTGTGAATGGTTTCACAAACATAAACCCGTTTTCCCCCCGATGCGAGGGGGAGGCCTTTCTGCCCAGCGTCCCCCCCTGCTCTACCCTTGGCCCCCAGTGTCAGGCCCTCACCGTGACCCTCCGCGTCGGCGACCTGGCCGACGGCCAGGCCAGCCTCGACGACGAAGGCACCTGGCTCCTCGGGCACACGGACCGGATCACCTTCGGGCGGCTCTGGCAGGACGGCGACGACCTGTTCGCCGAGGCCACGCTCCACGTCCCCTGCCGGCACCTCGGGTCGGACGGGGGGTCGGCCGTGTGCCGAGCGCATGGCTTCACCGGGCCCACCCCGGCCGCACCGGATCCTGACCGCCGGCCCCGGCGCCTGGGCGGCGACCGTTTCGAGGTCCTCGACGGGCTGGGCCTCCGCACCCTCGAGCTCCCGGCCAGCTCCCGCCCGGGGCTCCCGGTGGTGGACGGGCCCAACCCGTGTGCCACGGCGCCGTGCCGCACGGCGGACCACGTCCGGGGCGCGGCCTGCTGCCGGGACCTCCAGCTGGAGATCGTCTGCCCGGAGACCGACGCCGCCCTCGAGGCCCTGGTCCGTTCCCGGCGCTCGCCGTATCTCTGCAAGGTGGACCGGGAGTCCCCGACCGCCCTGGGGGTGGAGATGATCTCCGCCTGCAGCTACCTGGGCGATGACGGCCGGAACTGCGCCCTGCACGGGCGCACCCGGCCCGACGGCCGCCCTGCCAAGCCGTCGCTCTGCTTCGACTGGCCCGACGGCGAGGTGTATCACCCGGGATGCGTCTTTCAGCCGGCCGAGGTGCGCTGACCTCCCGCGTGTGCACGGGCCCGGGGGCGTCCACGTCTATAAGCGTGACGGCGCCCGGGGAGACCCGGCTCCACCGTCGAGGGAATGCAGGACGGCGGTCCCTGGTCGTCGAGGTGCCGGGCAGCACGCCGGTACGCGGCCTCGCGGACAGGGCCGCCACCCCCATCCGGTTCGGAGTCCGATGACCGACGACCTCGAGGCCCTCTACCAGTCCACCTACACCTCGCTGGTGCGGTTCCTGTACCGCAAGGTGTGGGACCTGGACCGCGCGGAGGACCTGGCCCAGGACGTCTTCGTCCGGGCCATGCGCCACCGCCCGGAGAAGCCCCGCGCGTGGGTGTTCGCCGTGGCGGCCAACCTGGCGCGCGACGAGGCCCGGGCGGCGGTCCGGCGGAAGCGTCACCTGACGCTGCTGACCTCCGACCCGGCGGGGTCCCCGGCCGCGGAGCCCGACGCCCAGGACGTCGTCGAGCGCGACGAACGGCTGGACTCGGTGCACCGGGCGCTCGAGACCCTCACCCCGCGCGACCAGGAGGTGCTCCTGCTCTGGGACGCGGGGCTCAGCTACCCCGAGATCGCGGCCCAGACCGGGCTCGCCCTGGGCGCGGTGGGGACGACGCTGGCGCGGGCGCGGAAGCGCCTCGTCGAGGCTTATGACCGGCAGGCGACGGATCGGCGTGATGCGGCACATTCCTGACGAAGAACTGCACGCGTACCTCGACCAGGCCCTCTCGCGCTCGCAGGCCGTGGAGATCGAGAGCCACCTGGCCCACTGCGATCGCTGCGGCTCGGCCCGCGACGAGATCGCCCGGCTGCGCGACCGGACCACCGCGCTGCTGCACACCCTGACCCCCGGCACCATCCCCCTCCCCCCGTTCGAGGTCGTCCGGCGTCGCTCCGCCGCCCGCTCCGCCCGGCGCCACGCCGTGATGGTCCGTGCGGCGTGGGCCGCGAGCGTGGCCGCGGCGGTCGGGCTCGGCTGGCTGGCCCACGAGTGGGCCCCGGCCCCCGTCCAGGCCCCGCAAAGCTCGGCACCGGTGCAGCTGGCCGGGCATACGCCGGCCTCTGCCGAGCCGCCAGCGGTCCGGCCGGTCGGCCAGGCAGCCCCGGCGGAGCCCCGGCGGCTCCGGGTGCGCCCGGTGGGCGCGGCGGTCGAGAGCGACCCGCTCGACCGCGACCCCGGCACGGCCACGGGGGTGTGGCGGAGCGTTTCGCTGGCCGGCGCGGCGGAGACCGGGACGCCGATCCCGCGCGTGGCCGGTCTCCCGGTGCTCCAGATCCAGCTGCAGGAGACCCCGGCGACCCCGGTGGTCGCCGTGGACCAGCGCCTGTCGAACGGGGACCTCGTCCGGACCATCGAAGGCCCGGCCGGGCCGGTCTGGCATATGTACACCGCCACGACCACCCCGTCCGACGACAGCTCCACCGCCGCCACGCTCAGTCTCCGCCAGGGCGACCGGATGCTCCTGATGACGGCCCGGGTCTCGCCCGACTCGCTGCGGGCGATGGTGGGGAAGTTGGTGACGAGGTAAGCGGGGAACCGGCAGAGCGGCGAGGGGAAATGACAAGAAGACGGGAGGGCCGACTGGCCCTCCCGTTTCGTTATTTCGACTTCACCGCCCGCTTCTTCCCCGCTAGTGATGCCCCCGCTCCCGTTCCAGCGTGATCATCGCGAGCCGGGGCGAGACCATCGGGAAGGTACGGGCGAAGAGCGCGTAGCAGAACAGGAAGAGCCCGGTAAAGGCGAGCGTGGGCCCGAGTTCGGGCAGGCCGAAGACCGGCCCGTCGGCGGCGGTGATCGACGGCAGGACGAGCAGGTAGCGCTCGAGCCAGAGGGTCACCACCACCACGGTGGAGAAGAGTCCGAGGGTGACCGGGTACTTCTTCGGCGCCACGCCGAGGAGTCCGATGAACGGGATGAAGAAGAGCCCGA
>CAMLHU010000300.1 GCA_946479825.1 uncultured Gemmatimonadota bacterium | reverse complement strand
GTCGGAGAGCGCGCGGATCGCCGCCGGCTGGTCACCGTCGGGGGAAAACGGCGCGACGACTTCGAACGGGGGCATGTCAGGGAGTATAGCGGTATCGGTGTTTGTTCGGGAGGGGCGGCAGAGGAGAAGAGGGGAGGAGGAGGAGCGGTCGAATACGTGTTTCCTTCCCTCTTCATCTCCTCACCTCATCGCCTCCGCATCTCCTCACCTCTTCTCCTCTTTTCCTCCTCACCTCTTCACCTCTTCTCCTCCTCACTTCCCCATCCCCACCACCCGCGTCCACACCCGCCCCTCCACCGGCATCGCCGAGAGCCGCGAGATCTTGACCAGGGCAAAGTCCTTGAAGGCCGGATCGGCCTTGATGGCGGCGAGCGTGACCGGTCGCTTGAGCGCCCGGAGCGCCTCGAGCTCCACCACCCCGCCCTTCGGGTCGGCGGTGACCACGCGCGCGGTCCCCACCACCGCCTTCTCGGACCCGGTGTGATAGATCAGCACCTCATCCCCGACCGCCATCTTCCGCAGGTTGATGAGTGCCGCCGCGTTCTTCACGCCCTCCCAGCGGGTGCGCTTCTCGCGCTGGAGGTCGGCGAAGGAGTAGGTCGAGGGTTCGGTCTTGAGGAGCCAGTGGGGCATGGGGATGGTGAGCGGTGAGAGGTGAGCGGTGAGCGTGGCTGGCCGATACCCGTTTCCCAAATGAGCCGACGGATAGCGGATAACGGATAGCGGACAGCGCCCCCCCTAATACCGATCCAGATCCTTGGCCACCACGACCGGACCGGTGTACCCGCCGCGCCGCACGCCGGCGACGAGTTCCGAGTCGCTCGCCCCCATCCGCACCACGTGGGTGAGCACCAGGAGCCGAGGGTGGGCACGGGCGGCGAGGGCGCCGAGTTCGAGGTCCGAGGTGTGGAACGCCCGAAGGTAGGCTGGCCAGTCCTGGCCTCCGGGCCGGTCCTCCGGCGCGACGCGCGAGGCCGGATACACCTCGTGCACGAGGACGTCGGCGCCGGTCGCGGCGGCGACGAGCGAGTCCGACGGGCGGGTATCGCCCGAGATCACCACGGTGCGTCCCGGCGCCTCGACCTTGAACCCGTACGCCTCGGCCCACGACCCGTGCCGCACCGGGATCGCGGTGATCCGGACGCCCGCGCTGTCGTACACCACGCCGGGGGCGATCTCGTGCACGGCGACGCGCCAGCCGTCCGGCACCTCGTGCTCGAGACCGTCGGTCCGGATGCGGATATCCTGGGCGTACGCCTCGGTCAGGTGCCCGAGCATCGCCGCGGTGCCGTGCGGGCCGTACACCGGGAACGGGCCGGCGCGCCGCATCACCCACGAGGTGAAGATGAGGTCGGCCAGGCCGAGCGTGTGGTCGGTGTGCAGGTGGGTGAGGAAGAGCGCGGTCGGGCCGGAGATCGGGAGGCCGGCGGCGCGGAGCTGGCGCTCGACGCCGACACCCGCGTCGAAGAGGAACACCCGGGCGCCGACGGTGACGGCGGTCGCGGGACCCTGCCGCGCCGGATCGGGATAGGGCGTCCCCGTGCCGAGGGTGATGACCGTCACCGGCGGCGTCTGGGCGGCGACCGGCGCGCCCGCCGTGACGGCGAGGCCGGCCGCGAGGAGGGCGAGGCGGATCACGCCCCCGCTTCCCGCCGCTCCACCTCCGCCACGCCCTTCACCCGCCGCATCGCCTTGAGGACCTTGGCGAGGTGCGGCAGCGAGTCCACTTCCACCAGCACGCTGCCGAACATCGTGCCGTCCTTGGAGTGGATCTCGGCGCCCTTGATGTTGGTGCCGGTGGCGCTCACGGCGCTCATCAGGTCGGCGTAAAGGCCGCGGCGGTCGTCGCCGCTCACCGCGAGCCGCACTGCGAAGCTCTCCCCTTCCACCTCCTGCCAGTCGATCTCCACCCGGCGCCCGTCGGCCGGGAGCGCCAGCAGGTTGGGGCAGTCGGCCCGGTGGATGGAGATCCCCCGTCCCTGCGTGACGTAGCCGACGACGGCGTCGCCGGGGAGGGGCTGGCAGCATTGCGCGTAGCGGACCAGCAGACCTTCGGCACCCTGGATCCGGACGCCCTTCCGCTGGCGGAACCGGTCGATGACCCGGCCGAACACGGTCGGCTTGGGCTCGACCAGTTCGTCGTCAGGGAGGTCGGGATAGAGCGCCTTGATGACGGCGCCGATGGCCACGTCGCCCCGGCCGAGCGCGGCGGCGAGCCCAACGGGGCCGTTGAGCGAGAGCGCGGCGGCGGCCCGGACCTCGCGCCCCTCGTCGGGGGGCTCGAGCCGGCGGCGCTTGACCTCGCGGGCCAGGAGCTCGCGCCCCAGCGCCTCCGAGACCCGCTCCTCCTCGTGGTTGACCCACTGGCGGATCTTGTGGCGCGCGCGGGCGGTGTGGACGTGGTTGAGCCAGTCGCGCGAGGGGCGGGCCGAGGGACCGGTGAGGATCTCGACGGTGTCGCCGTTCTTGAGCGGCCGGTGCAGCGGGGCGATGCGGCCGTTGACCCGGGCCCCCTGGCAGCGGAGCCCCACCTCGGTGTGCACGTGGAAGGCGAAGTCGATCGCGGTGGCGCCCGTGGGGAGGCGCTTGACGTCGCCCTGGGGGGTGAAGACGAAGATCTCGTCCTGGTACAGGTCGATCTTCAGGAACTCGAGGAACTCCTCGGGGCTCGCCGCGTCCTGCTGGAGCTCGAGCAGCTGGCGGAACCAGCCGAGCTGGCGGTCGAGCTCGTCGGCCTTGCCGCCGTCCTTGTACAGCCAGTGGGCCGCGATGCCGTATTCGGCGGTGCGGTGCATCTCCTGGGTGCGGATCTGGACCTCGAACAGCTGCCCTCCCGGCCCGAAGATGGTGGTATGGAGCGACTGGTAGCCGTTCGACTTCGGACTCGCGATGTAGTCCTTCATCCGCTCCTGGATGGGGGTCCAGTTGTGGTGGATGATGCCGAGGACGTGATAGCAGTCGGCCACGGTCTTCACGATCACGCGGACGGCCATCAGGTCGTAGATCTCGTCGAACGGCTTCTGGCGGGCCCGCATCTTCCGGTAGATGGACCAGAGGTGCTTGGGCCGGCCGGTGACCTCGAACCC
>CAMLHU010000299.1 GCA_946479825.1 uncultured Gemmatimonadota bacterium | reverse complement strand
CGCCTGTGCGCTCGTCCGCCTGCCCGCCCGTGCGCTGACACTGCAGCGCCCCTGACGGACACCCCGCGATGACCCGGGCCACGTCGTCGGGCGAGGCGAGCTCGGGCCGGATCCAGCGCTTGCGGTGGACGTCAAAGACCGCGGGGAGGCTCCGGACACAATGCCCCGAATGCTGGCAGACCGCGGGGTCGAACGTGACGGTGATCCCGTCAGCCTCGTACACCTGCAGGCGGCGGGACGTCACGCGGGCCGGCGGACCCGGAGGATCCACGCGTGGAATGCGGCGATGAACTGCTCGAGCACCCGCCGGGTGGGCTCGTCGGTGAGCTCGCCCGTCGGGGAGAATCGTTCCGACGCCCGCGCGATGAGGACCTCGGGGCGATTCAGGAAATGGAGGTTGGTGAACACGCCGATCTGCCGCAGGTGCAGCTGGGCCCGGATGGTGCCGCCCATCCCTCCTGAGGCGCCGATCACGCCGGCGGGCTTGTCGTTGAGCGGCGGGTCGGGGGCGCGGGAGGCCCAATCGATGGCGTTCTTGAGGACGCCGGGCACCGAATAGTTGTACTCGGGGGTGGAAAAGAGCAGCGCGTCGGCGTCGGCCACCTGCTGCCGGAGCCGATCGACCGACGCCGGCCACGACCCCGCCGTGGCGGGCTCGCGGTCGGCGTTATACAGCGGCAGGTCGGCGATCTCCGCGACCTCGAGGGTCATCCCCTCCGGGAACATCCCGCCGGCGACGCGCAGCAAGGCGCGATTGTACGAGCCCCGCCGGAGGCTCCCGCAGAGGCCGAGGACGCGGAGCGCGGTCACTCGGACGGTCTCGGCTCAGTCCTGCGCGTCGAGACCCGCGACGAGCATCCCCCAGCCGTGCTCCACGCCCTTCCGCCCGCCCTTGAAGGTGATCTTGATCCCTTCGGGCGCGATGATGACGGTGTAGAGCTTGCCGCCGAGGTCGAGTTCGCGCTTGATGGCCTTGTCGAGCTTGGTCGCCACGATGCTGCTCCTGGGTGAAGTGAAGATTGGTCCGGCGTCGGTCCGGGTCGGACCGCGGGACGGTACATCGAACGGTCGAATTCGCGCAATCCCGAGGACGGGCCCCGGTCAGACTAGGAATCGGGCGCCGGCAGGTGGCGACACCGCACACGCACCCGAACGCACCCGGTGCCGATGCCGCGCCACCACGCCGTACATCGCGTCACGCCACCGCCCCGGTATGATGCCACCGAGCTGCACCACGCGCCAGAGTCCGCCCAGGTACCCCGCCACCCGGAGCACGGCGTCGCTCGCGACCGCGACCCGCTCCCCCGCACTCCCCGGCGCCTCCACCCACACCAGCGCATCCACCCCCGCGAGCTCCGGGTGCCGCTCCCTTATGCCCGCTGCCGTCTCTCCGCCGAGCGGCGCAAAACGGAGCGCGCCGCGGCGGTCGTGCCGCTCTACCCACTGCACCGCCCCGCTGCAGAGGGCGCACTCGCCGTCGTACAGCAGCAGCGGCGCCTCGACCCCGCTCACGGATGGATCTCCGGCGGCCCCTTGAAGTCGGGACCCAATACGACCGTGGCGTCCACCCGCCGCAGGGTGTCGGTCGCCACGCTCACCTTCCCCGTGCCCAGCGCGCGGCGCACCGACTCGGCGCGCTTGGGGTCGCCGCGGCGGACGATGATGCGGGTCGAGTCCACGGTGGAGTCGGCGTTGCCGAAGAAGATGACGTCGATGCCGTGCTGCCGGAGCTCGCGCGTCCCCACCCGGGCCAGGCCGGGAGTCGCGGTGCCGTTCAGCACCTCGACGATGACGCGGTCGGGACCCGACGGCACCGCCCAGGCGTGGCCGGCCACGACGTCGCCCCGGCCGCCGCGGACCAGCACCGCGAGCAGGACCAGCGCGACGACCGCGCCGCTCAGCGCGGCGAGCCGGCGCCAGCGTCGGGCGTCGCGAGGGCGTTCCACAGTCCTACCGTCGGTTCAGGAAGGGTCCAGCCGGAGCGGACCAGCCAGAGGAGCCGCGCCCGCGCCACCTCGAGCAGCACGCCGTCCGGATCGGCCGGGAACCGGCGGGCCAGCTCGGCGCGGCGCTCGCGCTCGAAGTTGCGGCCGGGCTCGAGGAAGTCGGCGCAGTAGAGCACCCGCCCCACCCGGTCCCAGCCGGCGTAGCCCACCGAGTGATGGCGGATCGCGTCGAGGACTCCCCGATCGGCCTCTCCCTCGGCCGCGAGCCGAGCGGCGCACGCCGGGCCGTGCAGCAGCTCATCGGGGCCGTCGGCCTCGGGCGCCCAGCGCCGGAGCTCCGACACCGGGGCGTCGCGGAGCGCGTCGTGGAGCCACGCGGCCCGGGCCCAGCGCTCCCGCTCGGTTGCCGGCACCTTGAGCGCCACGGCCCATTCGTCCGCCAGCGCCGCCACCCGCTCGATGTGCGCCAGCCTGGCCGGCGACACCTGCGACCACGCCGGCAGGCGGGCGCCAGCCCGCGCGGAGGACGGCGCCGCGGCCATCGGTCAGTGTTCGGCGCGGAGCGGCGGACGGACGATCCGGTTGCGGTCGTCCACGAACACGATCCGCGGCGCGAACCCCGCCAGCTCGGCCTCGTCCACCACGCCGTAGGCGATGATGATGACAAGGTCGCCCGGCATCCCCAGCCGGGCCGCGGCGCCGTTCAGCTGGATGACCCCCGAGCCGCGCGGGCCGGGGATGACGTAGGTGTTGAACCGCGCGCCGTTGTTGACGTTGACGACCTGCACGTCCTCGAACTCGACCAGGTCGGCCGCGTCGAGCAGGTCCGCGTCCACCGTGAGCGAGCCCTCGTAGTGGAGGTCCGCCGAGGTGATGGTGGCGCGGTGGATCTTGGACTTCATCAGATGGCGCTGCATCTCACCCGACTCCCTGTCCCAGGATCACGTTGTCGATCAGTCGGGTGGTCCCCACCCGGGCGGCGACCGCGATGATCGTGCCCGCCTCGGCCATCGTGGCCGGCGCGAGCCCTCCGGGCTCGACCACCGCAATATAGTCAGGCCGCACCGCCGGAGACCGCGCCAAGCGCGCGCGCACCCTACCCTCGAGCGCCGCGGCGTCGCGCTCGCCGCGCTCCCACGCCGTGTGCGCCGCGC
>CAMLHU010000298.1 GCA_946479825.1 uncultured Gemmatimonadota bacterium | reverse complement strand
GAGGGGAGGAGGCGAAGAGAGGACGAGGCGAGGGAGTGTCCCGAGAGATCCTTCGCTGCGCTCAGGATGACCCCCCGCGCCCCGAAGTTTCCCTTGGCCTCTTCCCAGCCTCACCTCTTCTCCTCCTCCCCTCTTCTCCTCTTCCCTTTTCCCTCTCCCCTCCTCACCCCCTCGCTGTCCGCCACCCCTCCACATTCCGCCTGATCTGCCCTGCGTGCTTGGCGAGGTCGAGGTGTTCGGCGTAGCTCCGGAGCCAGTCGGTGGCGGAATACGGGCCGCGATCGGTGTGGCGGCCGGTCTTCTGCCAGTCGGCGTCGGTCATCCGTTCGAGGAGGGGGACCGTGCTGGCACGGGCCGCCTCGATCGCGGCGAGCGCCGGGGCGATCGGCAGGGCGTGATAGTCCATCGCCCGGGCCCAGTGGTCCTGATCGTAGCCCTGGATCAGCGCATCGGGCTCGACCAGCAGCTTGCGGATGCGAGTGTGGGCCTGGACCTCGCTGTCGGCGCAGTGGATGACGATCTCGTGGACCGACCATTTCCCGGGGCCGGGTCTCCATTGCATCGCCTCGGCCGGCACCTCGGCGAGGGCGGCCTTGAGCCGGGCGGGGCCTTCGGCGTACTGGCGGATGAGGGCGGCGCGGGCGGCGGGAGACATGGACGGCTCCAGGATCGGGGTGAGAGATCGGCCGGGAAATGCGCGGGGAAATCTAGATATCGGGGGCGGCATTCAACGTCTCGCCATCCGGTCTTCACGATTTTCCTTGACGTCCCGGGCCCTCCGGGCTATTGTGCCCTCGGTTTTTTTGCCGTCCCTGGCCTGGTTCTGCCCAAGGATGCCTGCTTGATGCTCCGTGCGACCTTGTCGCCGGCCCGAGCCCTGCGTGGGGCCCGGACCCTGGCACCCGTCCTGTTGCTCGCGCTCCTCGCCGGCTGCGCGGAGCACTACCCCCAGTCCACGCTGATCCCGCGGGGCGATGTCGCGGCGATGGTGGATCACCTCTTCCGCACCACCTTCTGGTGGGCGCTCGGGGTGTTCATCCTCGTCGAGGGCGCCCTGGTGGTGGCGATCGTCAAGTTCCGGGAGAAGCCCGGCGCCCCGCCGCCGCCGCAGACCCACGGCAACACGGTCCTCGAGATCATCTGGACGATCATCCCGGCCGCGATCCTGGCGTTCATCGCCGTCCCCACCGTCAAGGCCATCTTCAAGACCTCGGAGCTCCCGGGCGGCAACGCGCTCGAGGTCCAGGTCATCGGCCACCAGTGGTGGTTCGAGTTCCGCTACCCGATGGGGAAGGACACCATCGTCACGGCGGACGAGATCCACGTGCCGCTGGGGCGGACGGTGGACCTCCGGCTGACGACGGCGGACGTGATCCACAGCTTCTGGGTGCCGCAGTTCGCCGGGAAGCGGGACATGATCCCGACCCACACCAACCATTTCTGGTTCAAGGCCGACACCACCGGCACCTACCCCGCGCAGTGCGCCGAGTTCTGCGGCACCGAGCACGGGCGGATGGGCTTCCGGATCGTGGTGGACGACTCCGCGACCTTCGCGGCCTGGCAGGCGGCGCAGCTCGCGCCCTTCGCCGGCGACACCACCGATTCGCTCTTCAAGCTGGGCAAGCAGACCTTCATCACCGGCGGCTGCGTGGGGTGCCACGCGATGGCGGGGCAGCCGACGGAGCACATGACCACGATGCTGGGCCCGAACCTCTCGCACGTCGGGAGCCGCGGGACCATCGTGGCGGGGATGCTGGAGAACACCGACGCCAACCTGGCGCGGTGGCTCCACGATCCGCAGGCGGTGAAGCCGGGCGCGCTGATGAAGCTGCCGCGCCAGCTCACCGACGCCGAGGTGACCGCGCTGGTGCACTACCTGCGCGCGCACAAGTGACCGAGCCGACTTCCACGCGAGCCTGAAGGCACGATGGCCACTGCCGCCCTTCCCCAGGACCACGCCCACGGCGCCTCCCACGAGGCGACGGGGCTCTGGAGCTGGATCACCACCGTCGACCACAAGCGCATCGGCATCATGTACGGCGTGACGGCGTTCGCGTTCTTCCTGATCGGGGGGATCGAGGCGCTGCTCATCCGCTGGCAGCTGGGCGCCCCGGACAAGACCTTCCTGTCGCCGGAGCTGTACAACCAGATCTTCACGATGCACGGCACCACCATGATCTTCCTCGCGGTGATGCCGTTGTCGGCGATGTTCTTCAACTTCCTCATCCCGCTGCAGATCGGCGCGCGGGACGTGGCGTTCCCCCGGCTCAACGCCTTCAGCTACTGGGTGTTCCTGTTCGGCGGGCTGTTCCTCAACTCCAGCTTCCTGTTCCACGCCGCCCCGAACGCCGGCTGGTTCGGCTACGCCAACCTGACGAGCAAGCAGTACTCGCCGGGCCTCAACGTGGACTTCTGGGTCATCGGCCTCCAGATCCTCGGCGTCGCGTCGCTCGCGGCGGCGGTCAACTTCGCCACCACGATCATCAACCTGCGCGCCCCGGGGATGAAGCTCCTCCGGATGCCGATGTTCACCTGGATGAGCTTCATCACGCAGATCCTCCTCCTGCTGGCCTTCCCGGTCATCACGGTGGCGCTGATCCTGCTGATGATGGACCGGTTCTTCGGCACCAGCTTCTACGTCCCGGCCGGCGGCGGCGACCCGATCCTCTGGCAGCACCTGTTCTGGATCTTCGGCCACCCCGAGGTCTACATCCTCATCCTGCCGGCCTTCGGGATCGTCTCCGAGGTCCTGCCGGTGTTCTCGCGGAAGCCGATCTTCGGCTACACCGCGATGGTGTTCTCCGGGTGCTTCATCGCCTTCCTCGGCTTCGGCGTCTGGAGCCACCATATGTTCGCGACCGGGATGGGGCCGATCGCGGACACGGCGTTCGCCCTGGGCACGATGCTCATCGCCATCCCGACGGGCGTGAAGATCTTCAACTGGATCGGCACCATCTGGCAGGGCAACCTGCGGTTCCGGGTGCCGATGTACTTCGCGCTCGGCTTCATCGCGATGTTCATCATCGGCGGGCTCTCCGGCGTGATGCACGCGGTGGCCCCGGCCGACCTGCAGCAGACCGACACCTACTTCGTGGTGGCGCACTT
>CAMLHU010000297.1 GCA_946479825.1 uncultured Gemmatimonadota bacterium | reverse complement strand
GAGCCGGTCGAGGTCGGTCCAGAGACTGAATCGCTGGAGGTTGGCCTGGGTGGCGGCGCGCACGACCTCGTCGCGATTGCTGATGTAGGCGACGTGCCCGCCGAGCCGGCGGACCCCCGAGATGAACTCCACCACCCCTGGCACCAGGCCCGCCTCGCCGCGATTCACCCAGGCGTTCCACGAGCTGTTCTCGAACGCCAGGCCGTAGCTGGCCCGGTCGAGCTCATAGGTGGAGTTGTCGAGCACCGTCTCGTCGATGTCGAGCACCACCGCCCACGGGCCGCTCACACGCACGCTCCGTTCGCGGACGGCCGCCGTGACCGCCGCGAGGGCCTGGCGGTAGACCATCCGCGACAGCACGGCGTACTCCTCGGCGTCACGGACGTACTTGACCTGCTTGTTGGCGGGGGACTGGGCGTCGCAGGGGCGCAGGGGCGCGGCGGCGCAGAGGAGCGCCAGCCCGGCAGCCGAGAACTGACGAAGTGTGACGTGCATATCGATCGGTCGAAAGGGATGCCGGAATCTAGCACCCTGCCGACATCCATCGTCACGCGCTAGGGAAGCGCCCGCTCGATCGCCGTGAGGGCCTTCGCGACGCGGAGCGCCGGCGCGTCCTCGGCCGTCCACCCGGCCGTCACGTCGGCGGCGATCCCTTCCGTCTCGTTGGTCCCGTCCATCCGGAGCCGCTGGCAATCCGGCGCCCGGATCAGGAGGCCGAGCGCCTCGAGCTCAAGCCGGGTCCCGCCGTTGGTGTAACCGCAGCCGGCGCCGAAGGAACGCTCGCCCACGATGCGCGCGGCGTCGTTGTCGCGGAGCCGGGCGGCGAACTCCTCCGACGCGGAGCCCGAACGATGGTCCTGCAGAATGAGCAGCGGGCCCCGGTAGATCCCCTCGGCCGCGTCGTACCAGGACGGCCCGTACACCGCCCAGCCGTTCTCGAGACCAGCGAAGGTGCCGGGCGGCGCATACGGCACGAGCGGAGTCGCAACGACGACGTTCGAGCAACGGGGTGCCCCGCCACTCCAGACCGGATCCCGGTCACACTCCCGGACCGCCTCGCCGAGGAGGGAATCGATCCGGGCGAGGGCCGCCCGGAGGATGGGGCGCTGTGCGGAGGTGGCGCGCGCCGTGTCCGCCAGGATCGCCTCGCGCCGTTCCTGGAGTGCCGCGACGTGGTGCGGACCCCGCACGAATCCTCCCGGCGCGAACCGGAGCGGTACCGGCGTGAGGGCGCGCGCCAGCGCGTCGGCGAACTCGGATCCGCCGCCGTTCCCGGTGATGTCCACGACCACCGCGACCGCGCCCCGGGCGGCGAGGGTGTCGGCCACCTCGGCGGCGCGGATCGCGCCGTCGTGCATCGCGGCGGCCACGAGCTGCCAGCGGCACTCGCCGGTGCAGGGCGCGGTGTAGCGCGCGCGGATCCGCTCCCACGCCCGGGCGCAGGTGGGACCGAAATGCTCGTGCCCGAAATTCGCGATGCGGAGGATCCCGACCTTCCGCCCATCGGGGAGCGCGACCAGGACGGCGGGGAACTCGTCGTCGGGGAGGAGCTCCGCCCCGGGGGCGTCGGGCCAGGGGAGGGTCCAACCATCGGGCCGGGCGTTCACGTCGAGCCCGGCGACCGAACACGCCTCGGAAGCGCTGAGGCTCTGCACGAGCGCCGAAGACGTTCCCCCCTCATCCTCCTCGCCGCCTCGGCCCCTCGGCGGCTCGCCGCCGGCGAAGCCCCGCCACCAGATGTTGGGCCGGATCCGCGCCCAGGTGTGGCCGTCGCTGAACGACCAGACGAACGAGCGCACCGACCACGCCGCGCCGATGGAGGTCCACGCTGACTCGACCTTGCGACGGGTCTCGCGGTCGAGGGCGGGGAGGTCGATCCCCTTCTTCGTCACCACCCAGTCGAAATTGGCGTCGTTGGTCGCGAGGTACCGGCGGGCCGAGTCATATTCGGCGAGCCAGCGCGCCCCTCGCGCGGGGGTGCGGACGGTGAGTGCCACGCCGGACACCAGGAGCGCGAAGAACGCCAGGGCGAGGACGCGAAGCGTGCGGCGCATCATCGGGCCTCCACCAGGTCGCCGGAGTCGATCCGAGAGGCCGAGGCGCCGAGGGGCCGAGACGGCGAGACGCCCACTCGTTGGATACGGGTGAAATAGGACGGGAGGCCCTCGGCCGAATAGGCTGCGCCGCTCTGGAGCTGATAGTGGGTGTGAATGGTGTACACCGAGCCGGAGAAGCCGACCTTGCCCACCTGTTGTCCGGCGGTCAGGCGATCACCGGCCCGGACCCGCACGCTCCCGCGACGCATATGGGCGAGGAGGGAGAATGAACCGTCGCCGTGATCGATGACCACATAGTTGCCGTAGAGGGCAATGGGGCGCGCGAAGACGACCGAATCGGGGAGGGAGGTGCGGCCGATCTCCCAGTCGGGCTGGTCATTGGCCACGGCGACCACGACTCCGGCGGCCGGGGCGCGCACCGGTGCCTCCCAGGAGTACCAGTCCGCGTTGCGCCCGCCGGTGCCCCGGAACATCCGTCCGAGGGAGTCGACCAGCGAGAGGTCGTACGCGTAGCGGCCTGAATTGCCGGTGAAGCCGACGGCGCGGATGACCGGATGGGCCAGGTTCCAGCGGCGATGATGGGAGAGGGCGTCGTGGCCGTCGAAGACCAGGACGCGGCCTTGCACGGGGAGGAGCAGGGCGGGGGTGTTGCGCGGACGAGCGGGCCGCACGACGACGCTCGCCGTATCGACCTCGGCGCCCGTGCTGTCACGGTAGACCAGTTCGTAGCGCAGCTCCGCGAGTTGCAGCCCCGCCGGGAACGCGACGAACGGGTTGTAGACGATGGCGCTCCCGCCAGGCGCAACGGTCCGGTCGGGGAGGGTGGCGTTGCAGGGACTGATCCCGCTGCCGTCGCAGAAGCGCTGGTGGACCAGGCGCCCGGCGGCGTCGAAGACCCGCACCGCCACCCGTTCCAGGGTGCGGGGGGAGGTCGGGTGCCCGGTGACGAGGAGGTCGAAATTGAGGAATTGTGGCGCGCCGGCGGCCGAGGGATCCTGCTCGATCCAGGGGGTGGCCGGGGCCACCGTGGCGACCTGCCATGTCGCCGCGCGGGCCGCCTTGGG
>CAMLHU010000296.1 GCA_946479825.1 uncultured Gemmatimonadota bacterium | reverse complement strand
ACGCATCGTCCAGCAGGGCCGGCCCGAGGAGGTGTTCCACCGGCCGAACTCGGCGTTCGTGGCGCGGTTCGTCGGGGTCGGGAACGTGCTCGCCGGCACGGTGACGCGCACCGGGCCCGAGGACGGGGGCCGGTTCCCCGCCCGGTTCGACAGCGGCCCCGTCGCCCTCACCGTCGTGGCCGACCGCGAGGGCGCGTGCCACGCCGTGATCCGTCCCGAGGACATCCTCGTGAGCCGGGAGCCCCTCGCCGCCGCGCGGAACCATCTGGCGGCCGTGGTGTCCCGTCTCGAACGGGTCGGGCCGGTCGCGTACATTCATATGGACGCCGGCCGGCCGCTCGTGGCCGCCGTCACCGGCGACTACGCCCGGAGCCTCGCGCTCGCTCCCGGCGACCGGGTGGCGCTCACCATCAAGGCGACCGCCGTCCTGCTCGTCTGAACGTCCCGATCAACCCCGGAGTCCCCCGATGAAGCGGTTCACCCTGCTCCTTCTCGCGGCCGCCGCCTGCAAGCCCGCGCCCGCCGCCGCCCCCGCCGACCCCGCCCAGGCCACGGTGAGCCTCCTCACTTCCGTCGGCGCCGATTCGACCTCGACCATCGAGGGGATCGCCACCTTCAACGGCCGCCTCTTCGTGGCCGACTGGAAGGACGGCAGCATCTACCGGGTGGATCCCGCCAACCCGGCGCCCGAGAAGGTGGGCCAGTTGCCGACCAAGCCCGGCACGATGCTCCTCGGCATCGCCGCGGACTCGGTGGGCGACCTCTTCTTCGCCGTCCCCGACCCGGGCGTCGTCTATCGGGTCGCGGTGGGCCGGCTGGGCGCCAGGGACTTCGACCCGGCCCGCGACGCGACGGTGTTCGCGACCGGCGTGAAGGGCGCCAACGGGATCACGTTCGACCGCAACGGGCACCTCTGGGTGAGCGGCGGCGACGCCGACGCGCTCTATCACGTGGGGCCGAAGGGCGGCGCCGCGACCGTCTTCGCCGCGCACTACTCGCCCATCTCGACCGACACCACGATGCCGGTGCGGATCTACACCGCCAACGGCGCCGCCGTGGACTCCAAGGGCAACGTGTACACGGTGAACACCGGGACCGGCGAGATCGACCGCTTCGCCGTCGGGAAGGACTACGCCGCGAGCGCGCCGACGATCCTGGTCAAGGACGCGCGGCTCCTGGGCGCGGACGGCGTCATCGTGGACGGCAACGACGACCTCTGGGTCAGCTGCAACTTCCTGAGCCGCCTGGTGCGCGTGACGCCGGCGGGGGAGGTCACGGTGGTCGCGGCCCGCGCGGCGGCCGACGGCAGCGCCCCCGCCATGGGGAACGGCACCCCCGACGCGCTGCGGTTCCCCGCCGAGCTCAAGCGGGTCGGGAACAGCGTGTACCTGGCCAACCTGAACTTCCCGTTCGGCGCCAACAGCCGCGGCCACGTGGCCGGCGCGAGCATCGCCCGCGTGAAGCTGCCGCCGAAGATGTGACGGCGCGGCTCATGCACGTGGACCTCGACGCGTTCTTCGTCGAGGTCTGCCGGCAGCACCACCCCGAGCTGCGCGACGTCGAGCGCCTGATCGTGGGCGGCCGCGCCGACGGGCGCGGGGTGGTGCAGTCGGCCTCGTACGGCGCCCGGGCCGCCGGCGTCCGCGCCGGGATGCCGACCGGCCAGGCGCTCCGCCTCTGCCCCGACGCGACGGTCGTGAAGGGGCAGTTCGCCTGGTACCGCGACGCGTCGCGCGCGGTCCGCGACGTGCTCCTCCGCCACGCCCCCGTGGTGGCGATGGCCTCGCTCGACGAAGCCTACCTCGACTTCACCGGCACCGACCGGCTCTTTCCCGTCTCCCTGCTTCCGGCCGCCGAGCGGATCCGCGACGACGTGCGCGGCGCGACCGGCCTCGCCTGCAGCATCGGGATCGGCCCCAACCGGATGATCGCCAAGGTCGCGAGCGACCAGGCCAAGCCCCGCGGGCTCCTCGAGGTCCGCGCCGGCTGGGAGCGCGGCTTCCTGGCCGGCCTGCCGCTCCGCGCGCTCCCGGGCGTCGGCCCGAAGACGGCAGAGCGCTGGGCCGCCCGGGGACTCACGGAGGTCTGGCAGGTGCAGGCGATGTCGGTGGACGAGCTCGCGACGCTGGTGGGGCGCGGGGCCGCCGAGCTCAAGTGGCGGGCCGACGGGCACGGTGGCACGACGCTCCGCACCGGGCGCCCGCCGCGATCCGTGAGCCGGGAGACCACCCTCGCGCGCGACACCACCGATCCGACCCGGCTCGACGGGATCCTGGGGCTCCTCACCGCCCGGGTGGCGGCCCAGCTCCGCGACGAGGGGCTGGTCGCGCGGACGGTGACCCTCAAGCTCCGCCACGGCGACTTCACCACCGTCACCCGGAGCCACACGCTCGACGCGCCGACCGACCTCGACCAGGACCTTGTCGGGGCCGCGAACCGGCTCTTCCGCGCGGCGTTCACGGAGGTGCGGCGGCGCGGACAGGGCGTCCGGCTCATCGGCGTCGCCGCGACCAACCTGCAGGCCGGCGCGGCCCCCGACCTGTTCGAGCCGGCCGAACGGACCCGCGCGCGGGAGCTCACCCGGGCGGTGGACCGGGTGCGGGAGAAGTTCGGGTTCGACGCGGTGACCCCGGCCCGGCTGGTGGGTTACTCAAGGAAGGACAAGGATCGGTCGTAGCCCCTTGCGAGCGCCGGGGCGGCGGTGGCAATGTTGGGCCATGCGCACCCTGCTCCTTGCCGCCGCCGCCCTGCTCGTCGCCGCCTGCTCCAGCCAGGCCACCGACCCGGGCGCGACCGCCGCGAACATCGACGTCATCGTGACCACCACCGGGGCCCACCCCGACACCTCGGGCTACACCCTGACGATCGCGGGGTACTCGCCGTACCACCTGGCCACGAACGATTCCCTGCAGCTCACCGGGATCCCCTTCGGCGACCGGCAGTTCACGTTCTCCGACGTGGACACCAACTGCACGGTCCAGGGCGGGCTCTCCCAGAGCCAATACCTTCCCGTCGGCTACTCCAAGCACAGCTTCAGCTTCACCTGCAACTGACGCCGGCCGCAGGTCGGTCGCGCCGAAGCTGAGCCCGACCGGACCGCGCACGTCGGCCCCGGCCCCCCGAG
>CAMLHU010000295.1 GCA_946479825.1 uncultured Gemmatimonadota bacterium | reverse complement strand
CCACCCCGCGCCCCCGCCGGCCGCCGGGCGGCCCGCGCCGCCCCGGCCCGCCCCCCCCCGGGGCGGCCTCCCCCGGCTCCCCCTCGCGCTCGCCGCGACGCTCGCCATCGGCCTCAGCACCCCCCTCTTTCTTCTCGGCCTGACCCGCGACCAGTCCCGGCTCGAGGAGCTGCGGGGACACGAGCTCGCCGACGCGCTCGCCATCGCGGCCGCCGATCCCGGCGCGTTCAGCGCCCGACTGGCCGAGCTCGGCAAGCACACGCACGCCTTCGTGGTGGACCGCGCGAGCGGCACCGTCGTGGCCGGCGACCAGGCCGGCACCCCCCTCGACCAGCTCGGCCTGGAGCACGTCGGCCGGATCCTGACCGGTCCCGCCGGGTGGTTCGTGAGCCGCGACAAGAACGCGACCGTGGTCGCCACGCTTCCGCTGCCGGCGGCGCGGGGCGCCGGCCAGGTGCTGGTCGCGGTCTCGCCGTTCCCCGATTACGCGCGCGACCTCGGCCGGATGAGCCTCATCGCCCTCCTCGTGATGGCGGTAGCGGTGGTGATCGGGGTCCTCATCGTGCGGCGATTCGTCCGCAGCATCGTGGACCCGATCGACCGCCTGCGCGAAGCCTCTGCCCGGATGGCTGCAGGCGAGCTCGACGTCGCCACCCTTGGCTACATCGGCACCGGCGAGGTGGCGGCCCTGGCCAGGGCGTTCGACCGGATGGCCGACCGGGTACGGAGCGACGAGGGCGAGCTCCGCGCCGCGTATCGTCGGCTCATCGCCACGCAGGCGGACCTGCTCCAGGCCGAGAAGCTCTCCACCGTCGGGCGGTTGGTGTCCGGCGTGGCGCACGAGCTCAACAACCCGCTCACCGCGATTCTGCAGCTCACCGACGAGGTGGCGGGGATGCCCGGGCTGCAGCCCGAAGACCGCGAGCTGCTCGGCGTGGTACATCAACAGGCCCAGCGGGCCCGCAACATCGTGCGCGACCTGCTGGCCGCCGTGCGCGCCCGCGAGGTACGCCGCGAACGGGTGACCGTCGCGACCCTGGTGGATGCCGTCACCCGCGGCCTCCGTCCGATGCTCGAGGCACGCCGCG
Organism: uncultured Gemmatimonadota bacterium; assembly: GCA_946479825.1. The sequence goes on along the minus strand of CAMLHU010000295.1, from coordinate 2,045 downwards.
TGCGCCTCGTCACCGAAGTGATGGCCGGCGTCCCCGATCTCGACGCCGACCGGTCGGGGCTCGAGCAGGTGCTGGTCAACCTCATCCAGAACGCGATCCAGGCCACCAGCGCCGGGGGGGCCGTCACCCTCACGATCACGGCGCCGGAGACCAGCGTCATGTTCGTGGTGGAGGACGATGGACCGGGCATCTCTCCCGACGTGCTGCCGAGAGTGTTCGAGCCGTTCTTCACGACGAAGGAAGCGGGGGAGGGGACCGGGCTCGGGTTGTTCGTGACGCTGGGGATCGTGGAAGCGCACGGCGGGACCATCCGGGCCGAGAATCGCCCCTCGGCCGCGGGCACCGGGGCGCGCTTCACCGTGACGCTGCCGGCCGCCCTTCCGGGGGAGCGTCCAGCGGAGCGCTCAGGGGGTCCGGACGCCCCCGCGCCGATCCCCAACGACGGGCGGGTGCTGATCGTGGAGGACGAGCCGTCGATCCGGCACGCGGTGCGGCGGTGGTTCCAGCGGGCGGGATGGACCGTGGATGAGGTGGTCAATGGCGACGATGCGCTGGCGCGCTGCCTGGCCGCCGGGCCGGGCGAATACCGGGTGATCGTCACCGACCTCAAGATGCCGGGAATGACGGGGGTGGAGCTGGTGGACCGGCTGGCCGTGGTGCGGCCGGACCTCTACGCGCGGATGGTCATAATGACGGGGGACGTGGCCTCGCCGGACGCGGCGGCGCTCATCGCCCGCACTGACCGGCCGGTGGTGGAAAAGCCGTTCACGTTCGAGGCACTTGCGGACGCGGTCGGGAGGGTGGCGGGGAACGCGGTGAGAAGTGAAGGGAGATAGGGAGGAGAAGAGGAGAAGAGAAGAAGAGGGGGCAGGGGTCAGGCGTCAGAAGTCAGGGGTCAGGGATCAGGGGTCAGGGGTCAGGGGTGGGAAGTCGGGTGGCAGGTGGCAGGTGGCAGCAGGCAGGGGACTGTGGGCCGGGGGGCATGCTGGGGGAGCGAAGCGACCGAAGGATCTGTCGGCGGGCCACATATTCCCTTCATTCCCTCCTCCCCTCCTCGTCTCCTCCTCACCTCTCACGTTTCCCCTCTCACGTCTCACCTCTCACCCCTCACTCCCCTCCACCGCCATCCCCATCGCGTGGTAACCGTTGTCCACGTACACCGTCGTACCGGTGATCGCCCTGGCGAGCGGCGAGAGCAGGAAGGCGGCGGTGGCGCCGACGTCGGTGCTGTCGAGGTCGCGCGGGAGCGGCGAGTTGGCCCGGCTGTACTTGATCATCGTGTCGATGAAGCCGATGGCGCTCGCCGCGCGCGAGGCCCAGGGGCCGGCCGAGATGGTGTTGACGCGGATCCCCCACTTGCGGCCGGCCTCGTAGGCGAGGGTCCGCGTGTCGGCCTCGAGCGCCGCCTTGGCCGACGACATCCCGCCGCCGTAGCCGGGGATCACCCGCTCGCCCGCCATATAAGTGAGGGACAGGCAGGCCGCCTCGGGGCGCATCAGCGGCGCCAGCGCCCGGATCAGCGAGATGTTGCTGTACGCGCTCACGCTCACCGCCGCCAGATAGCCGGCGCGCGAGGTGTCGAGCAGCGCGTTCTTGACCTCGGGCCCGTTGGCCAGCGAGTGGACGAAGATGTCGAGGCACGGCGTCCCGAAGTCCTTCGCGAGCGACGCGGCGAGCCCCGCCACCGAGAAGTCGCCCCGCTCGCGGTAGCGCTTGTTCTCCCGGATCTCGGCCGGGGCGTCCTCGAGCCGGTCATAGGCGGCGTCGAGCGGATAGATCTTCTCGAACGCCATCTTCCGGCCGTCGGACAGCGTCATCGACGCGTCCATCTTCCCGCGCTCGAGCAGGTTCTCGAAGATGTTCATCGCGGGGGGCCAGGTCCCGACGCACACGGTCGCCCCGGCCTCCACCAGCGCCTTCGCGATGGCGAAGCCGAAGCCGCCGTCGTCCGCCACGCCCGCCACCAGCGCCCGCTTGCCCGAGAGGTCGATGCCCAGCATTCGCCGCAATCCTTGTTGGGGAGGTCGGGGGGATAAGGTAAAGGG
>CAMLHU010000294.1 GCA_946479825.1 uncultured Gemmatimonadota bacterium | reverse complement strand
CGATGACGGTCTTCGCCGTGATGACGGCGGGCCTCTTCCCGATCATCCACATCGGGCGGCAGTGGATCTTCTACTGGCTCATCCCGTACCCCAACCAGCGGTACCTCTGGCCGAACTTCAAGTCGCCGCTGATGTGGGACGTCTTCGCCATCTCGACCTACCTCACGGTGTCCACCACGTTCCTGGTCTTCGGGCTCATCCCCGACGTGGCGGCCATCCGCGACAAGGTGACCGGGTGGCGGAAGAAGGTGTACGGCGTGGTCTCCTTCGGCTGGAAGGGGACCGACTGGCAGTGGCGCCACTACTCGCGGGCCTACCTCTACCTGGCCGCGCTCGCCACGCCGCTGGTGCTCTCGGTGCACTCGACGGTGTCCTGGGACTTCGCGATGGGCCTGGTGCCGGGGTGGCACGGGACGATCTTCGCCCCGTACTTCGTGGCCGGCGCCATCTACTCGGGCGTGGGGATGGTCTTCACGCTGCTGATCCCGCTCCGGAAGGTGTTCAAGCTGGAGCACATGATCACCGACTATCACTTCGACAACCTGGCCAAGCTCACGCTGCTCACCGGCACCATCCTGTTCTACTCGTACGGGATGGAGTACTTCTTCTCGTGGTACAGCGGCAGCACCTTCGAGCAGACCACGTTCTTCCGGCGCGCCTTCGGCCCGCAGTGGTGGTCGGGCTGGACGATGATCACCTGCAACGCGCTGATCTCGCAGCTGCTCTGGTTCCGGAAGATCCGGACCAACCTCACCTCGCTCTTCGTCCTCTCGATCTTCATCAACATCGGGATGTGGTTCGAGCGCTGGGTCATCATCGCGTCATCGCTCTCCAACGACTTCAACCCGTGGGCGTGGGGCATCCTGAACCCGACCTGGGCCGACTGGGGCATCCTGATCGGCTCCTTCGGCTGGTTCAGCATGTACTTCCTCCTCTTCTTCAAGAACTTCCCGATCGTCGCGATCCAGGAGGTGAAGGAGATGATCCCGATGCCGCGGCGGAAGGGGGCCCACTGATGCCGCGCGTCGTTCCCGGAGTCCTCGGCTCCTTTGCCCACATCGACGCGGCCACGGACGCGATCCGCGCCCTCCGCGCCCAGGGGCACCGGGACCTCACGGTGTATTCGTCCTGCGCCCAGCACGAGATCGCGGCCGCGCTCGAGCAGAAGGTGAGCCCGGTGCGCCTCTTCACGCTGCTCGGCGGCATCACCGGGTGCGCGGCCGGCCTGGCGATGACCTTCTGGATGTCGCTCGACTGGCCGCTGCTCGTGGGCGGCAAGCCGATCGCCACCGTCCCGCCCTACGTGGTCATCATGTTCGAGCTCACGGTGCTCTTCGGGTCGCTTGTCACGGTGGCGGCGGTGGCGGGCCTCGCCCTCATGCGGCCCACCACCGGGATCGCCTACGATGAGCGGTTCAGCGACGACCAGGTCGGCGTCTTCGTGGCGTGCCGGGCCGACCAGCAGGCGGCGGTCGAGCAGATCCTCACCTCGGCGGGGTCGGTGGAGGTGCGCCGTGCCGCGTAAGCCGCTCGTCCTCGTCGCCGCGCTCGCGCTCCTGTCGACCGGGTGCAACTGGTACTACAACACCCTCCCGGGGCCGGACGACCTGATGCACCGGATCCCGTGGTTCGACCACATGATCGTGCAGCGGAGCGTGCACCCGTACCAGTTCGCCGACGTGCCGCGCTACACCGTCCCCGGCACCGTGCCGGTCACCGGCGGCGAGCGCGACTGGGGCACCGGCGACCCGTGGCAGCTCCAGTACGCCTTCGACACGATGTACGCCAAGAAGGTGCCGAACCCGACCGACAAGGCGGCCACGGTGGCCCGGGGCGACACCCTGTACCACACCTTCTGCGCCGTCTGCCACGGCCCGGCGGGCAACCCGGCCGACGCCACGGTGGGCCCGCGCCTCGGTGCACTGTCGCTCCTCACCCCGAGGGCGAAGGCCTACCCCGACGGGTATCTCTACAGCATGGTCCGCTACGGCCGCGGCCTGATGCCGCGCTACGGCGACAAGATCCGCCCGGCCGACCGGTGGGCGATCGTCAACTACGTCCGCGTCCTGCAGGCCGCGGCCGACTCGACGGCGGCGGGAGGGAAGAACTGATGGCCGACGCGACCGCGCTCCGCGAGCGCCTCGTCACCCGCTCGGTGGCCGCGCCCTGGAGCCTCTTCCTCGGCCTCGGCGCCGCCCTTGCCGTCGTGGGGCTCGCCCTGTTCGCGCTGAGCGCGACCGGCCCCAACGCCGACCGCGCCTGGCAGCTGTTCCACGTGAACTGGCTCTTCTTCACCAGCCTGAGCACCGGCGGCGTGGTGGTCTCGGCGGTGTACAAGACCGCCCACGCCAAGTGGCACGGCGTGATCATCCGCTTCGCCGAGGCCTGCTCCGCTTTCCTGCCGGTCTCGTTCCTCGGCTTCCTGGCGCTCATCACCGTCGGCTATCCCCACATCTGGGGCCGGATGCAGGAGCAGCTCCCCACGCTGTCGCACGGGAAGCAGCTCTGGCTGTCGCACAGCTGGATGTTCTGGCGGATGATGATCGCCCTCGGCGTGCTCTACGGCATCGGGTTTCAGTTCATCAAGCACAACCTGCTCCCCGACCTTGTGGCCGTGAAGCACCTGGTCTCCGGGGGCCGGAAAGCCCTCTATGAACGGTGGACCGCCGGATACGACGAGGCCCGGGTGGAGGAGCGGCTGTCCCGGCTCGCGCCGCTCTATGTATGGCTCTTCGCCTTCGCGTTCTCGGTCGTCGCGTTCGACAACGTGATGGCGCTCCAGCCGCACTGGTACTCGAACCTGTTCGGCGGCTACTTCTTCATGGGCGCCTTCCTCGGTTCGCAGGCGGCCCTCGCGCTGCTCATGATGTATGGCGCCCGCCAGCTCGGCATCGCCGACCTGGTGACCGACAAGCAGCGCCACGACCTCGGCAAGCTCATCTTCGGGTTCTCGGTGTTCTGGACCTACCTGATGTGGGCCCAGTTCCTGGTGATCTGGTACGGCAACATGCCGGAAGAGACCGGGTTCGTCTTCGCCCGCCTCTGGGGCCACTGGGAACCCCTCGGCCGCGACGTCCTGCTCGGGCTCTTCTTCATCCCGTTCATCGGACTCCTCGGCGTGGCGCCGAAGAAGTA
>CAMLHU010000293.1 GCA_946479825.1 uncultured Gemmatimonadota bacterium | reverse complement strand
CGGCCCGTACGGCGAAGGCGGAGAACGGCAGGAGGGTGGCGGTGGCGAGCAGGAAGACGATGGTCAGCCCCGCCAGCAGGATGTCGAGCGCGATCTCGTTGGGCGTCTTCTGCCGGCGCGCCGCCTCGATGAGGCCGATCATCCGGTCGAGGAACGAGTGGCCCGGCTCCGCCGCGACCCGGACGACGAGCCAGTCGGACAGGACGCGGGTGCCGCCGGTGACCGCGCTGCGGTCCCCGCCGCTCTCGCGGATGACCGGCGCGCTTTCGCCGGTCACGGCGCTCTCATCCACCGAGGCCACGCCCTCGATCACCTCGCCGTCGGTGGGGATCGTGTCCCCCGCCTTGACGAGCACCAGGTCGCCGCGGTGCAGCGTCTCGGCCAGGACCGACTGGAAGTCGAGGTGGTCCCCCGGGCGTCGCATCCGCTTGGCGCGAAGCCCCTCCCGCGCCTGACGGAGGGCCGCCGCCTGGGCCTGGCCCCGGCCTTCGGCGAGCGCCTCGGCGACGTTGGCGAACAGCACGGTCAGCCAGAGCCACCCGGCGATCGCGAGCGTGAAGCCGGGCGGGCCGTCCCCGGCGCCGCGGAGCGCGGCGAGCCCGAGCAGGGTGGTGAGCACGCTCCCCACCTCGACGACGAACATCACCGGGTTCCGGACCATCCGGCGCGGATGGAGCTTTCGCACCGACTCGGCGGCGGCCCGCCGGAGCATCGTGGCGTCGAAGAGCGAGACGCGGGGCGACGCGCTCATCCGAGCACCCCGTGGAGGAGGAGGTGCTCGACGATCGGCCCGAGTGCGAGCGCCGGGAGGAACGTCAGGGCGCCGAGCAGCAGGATCGTCCCGGCGAGCAACGCGACGAAGAGCGGCCCGTGCGTCGGCAGCGTCCCGGCCCCCGGCGGCACCGGGGTCTTCCGCGCGAGGGCCCCGGCGATGGCGAGGACGGGGATCGCCACCCAGAATCGGCCGACGAACATCGCCGCGGCGAGGAGGAGGTCGTAGAACCACGAATCCGCCGCCAGGCCGGCGAAGGCGCTGCCGTTGTTGTTGGCTGCGGAGGAGAACGCGTAGAGCGCTTCCGAGAAGCCGTGGGGGCCCGGGTTGAGGATGCCGGCCCGCCCGGCGGGGACCGAGACCGCGATGGCGGTCCCGACCAGAACGATGGCGGCCGGTACCAGGATGGCGACCGAGGCCATCTTGATCTCGAACGCGCCGATCTTCTTGCCCAGGTACTCCGGCGTGCGCCCCACCATCAGCCCCGCGATGAACACGGCCACCAGCACGAAGAGCAGCATCCCGTAGAGGCCGGACCCCACGCCGCCGAAGACCACCTCGCCGAGGTCGATCGCCCAGAGGGGGATGAGCCCGCCGAGCGGGGTCAGCGAGTCGTGCATCGCGTCGACGGCGCCGCACGAGGTCGCGGTGGTGATCACGGCGAACCGCGCGCTCCCGTCCACCCCGAACCGGACCTCCTTCCCCTCGAGGTTGCCGCTTCCCGGCGTCGCCCCCGCGGCGACCAGCGCCGGGGTGCGGTGCGCCTCCGCGGCGGTCACGCCGGCGATCGCCGGCACGAGAAGGACGAGCATGGTGGCGAGGAGCGCCCACCCCTGCCGGCGGTCGCCGACCATCCGGCCGAACGCGAAACAGAGCGCGGTCGGGAGCAGGAGGATCGCCAGCGTCTCGAGCAGGTCGGTGGCCGGCGTCGGGTTCTCGAACGGGTGTGCGGAGTTGGCGTTGAAGAAACCGCCGCCGTTGGTGCCGAGCTCCTTGATCGCCTCCTGGGAGGCCACCGGGCCGAGCGGGATGGTCTGAGTCGGCGCGGCGGCGGTCGGCTCCACCACCGCCACCGTCCGCGGCGCGGCCCAGGTCTGCACCACGCCCTGCGACGCCAGGGCGAGGGCGAGGAGCGTGGCCAGGGGGAGCAGGATGTGGAGGGTGGTCCGGACCAGGTCGCGCCAGAAGTTGCCCACGGACGCCGAGTTCCGCCGCGCCAGTCCGCGCACGAGCGCCACGAGCACCGCGATCCCGCTCGCCGCCGAGACGAAATTCTGCACCGTGAGCGCCGCGGCCTGGGTCAGGTGGCCCAGGGTCACCTCGCCGGCGTAGGCTTGCCAGTTGGTGTTGGTGACGAACGAGACCGCGGTGTTGAAGGCGAGGCGCGGCGGGACCGCGCCGAGGTGTGCGGGGTCGAGTGGCAGCGCGGCCTGCAGCCGCGCAAGCCCATACACCGCCGCCACGCCGACGCCGCTGAAGGCGAGGAGCGCCGTGGCGTACTCGTACCAGGGCATCTCCCGGTCCGGCGCGACGCCCGCCACCCGGTAGAGCGCCCGCTCCACGGGCCCGAAGATCCGGTCGGTCCAGACCGGGGCCGGCCCGAAGACCGCCGCGATCCACCTCCCGACCGGCCACGCCAGTCCAAGGAGCAGGATGAGGAACCCCGCCAGCTGGGCCCACGCGAGCGCGGTCACGCGAACCATTCCGGCTTGAGCAGCGCGGCGGTGAGGTAGGCGAGGAGCAGCACGGCCACGACCAGGGCCACGGCCTGGAGGAGGGTCACGGCCGGTCCTCCAGCGCGCGACAGAGCCGGATGAGCGCGCGGGTGGCGAGCAGCAATGCGGCCAGCGTGGCCGCGACGAGCAGGTCCTGCACCGGATCCCTCTGGGAACGGACGCCGGGGAACCTACGGCCGCAGGGGTCAGGGATCCGTACGGATCGGCGGGTGGCGCATCAAGGGTGCATCAAGAGGCCGGAACGCCGCCGCCCCGTCCGCGCAGGGCGCGAACGGGGCGGGGGAATTCCATGGGCTCGGCGCGATTCGAACGCGCGACCTCTTGCTCCGGAGGCAAGCGCTCTATCCAGCTGAGCTACGAGCCCGCGCCCGGGCCGGGACCCGGGCCCTTCCATTATATGACTGCCACTGCATCCATCGGGGCGCCCGGATTTGAACCGGGGACCTCCTGCTCCCGAAGCAGGCGCGCTAACCGGGCTGCGCTACGCCCCGTCCTTCAACCAGTGCGCCCTAGAGGACTCGAACCTCTAACCTTCTGATCCGTAGTCAGATGCTCTATCCAATTGAGCTACGGGCGCCTGGGTGTCTCGCGACCACCCGATTCCTTCAACGCGATGGGCGGTACAAGACTCGAACTTGTGACCTCCACGAT
>CAMLHU010000292.1 GCA_946479825.1 uncultured Gemmatimonadota bacterium | reverse complement strand
GCGGTCCGCCGGCGGCGCGGCCGGCGATCGATTCGATCCTCGGCGCCGCACACCGTGAAGGCCTGCCCACCCAGCCGCTGATCGAGAAGGCGTTCGAGGGGGGCGCCAAGGGCGTCGCGCCCGACAAGATCGTGCTGGCGGTCAGCACCTCCGCGGACCAGCTCCGCAGCGCACGCGCGCTGCTGCGTGGAGCGGGCGAGTCGCAGCCGACCGATCCCGCCGAAGTGACCGCCGTGGCCGCCGCGCTGTCGCGGGGGCTCTCCCCCGAGCTGGTAGGGCAACTGACGGCGGTGTTGCCGGGCGAGCCGACCGGACCGGCGCTGCACGCCGTGGCGGACCTGGTGGGTCACCGCTTCGCCGAGGACTCCTCGGTGGATCTGATCGTGGCGGCGGCCGAGGCGGGACTCCGGGGCTTGCGCTTCCTCGACGTCGCCGCCGCCGCCGTCCAGGAGCTGCAGCGCGGCCGCTCCCACGCCGCGGCACTGGCCCACGTGAAGCGCCTCCTTCCCAACGTCCCGCCGCCGCCGCGCCCTCCGCCGGCGACGGTGTCCCGCGCCCGCCGCGTCCAGCCCGGTTCGGATCGCCCCTGACCCGGGGGCTGTGACCCGGAGGCCGGGTATCGGGTCTCACCGCCGAAGCGGTCCACGGTGGGCCGCGTTGTCCAACCTTGGAGGCAACACCTATGCGGAAGATGCTCCTCACGCTGGCGCTCGTGGCCGCTCCTGTTCTCGCCGCCGCGCAGCAGCCGTCGCAGACGCCGGATTCGTCGAAGGCGAAGCCGAAGACGGCGCCCGCGCATCAGAAGGCCAAGCCGAAGGCGAAGGCCGCGGCCGACACGTCGAAGGCGAAGGCGAAGGAAGCCGCGCCGGCGACGACCGACACCACCAAGCAGCCGAATTAAGGTCAGGGATCAGGTGACAGGTGTCAGGGTCGCCAACCTGACACCTGACACCTGACACCTGACACCTGACACCTGTCTCCTGCTTGTGTAACTCCCCGCCACCACATATCATAGCGCAACCTTCCAAGGGGTCCTGTTCGCAATGACTGGGGAACCGTTCCTCAGCTCCGACGAATACGACGACCGCGCACACCAGCTGTACAATGAAGGACAATACGACGACGCCATCGAGGTGCTCCGCGAGGGGCTGAGCCTCTACCCCAACGCCGTCGAGCTGCATGTCGGGATGGGATATGCCCGCCTCGCCCGGGAGGAAATCGCCTGGGCCCGCAAGAGCTTCGAAGAAGCCCTCACCCTCGATCCCGACCACGAAGACTCCCTCGCCGGTCTGGGGGAAGTGCTCCTCAAGCTCGGCGACAAGACCGGGGCCGTGACCTGCTTCGAGCGCATCCTGGGCCTCGGCTTTCAGGACGATCACGACCTGATGCTGCAGGTGGGGCGCGCCTTGTTTCGCGAATCGGTGCTCGACCAGGCGCGCCGGTTCTTCGAGGTCGCGCTCACGGCCCACAGCGACTCCTCGGAGGCGGCGGCGTGCGTCGGGTACGCCTCGCACCGGTTGGGGGACGAAGGGGGGGCGCTGTTCTGGCTGCGCCGTGCGCTGGAGCTCGACCCGGGGCACGCCGAGGCCCGGATCTACCTCGCCAACCTGCTGTACGACCGCGGCGAGTACGAGGCGGCGCTGTTTCACCTGGAGCGCACCGCTCCCGATGATCATGTCGACACGCTGGCGATCTGGCGGCTATTGGAGCTGAAGCGCAGCGTCTACAAGCTCAAAGAAGACGACCCGGAGCTCGTGCCGTGGAACGGGCGGCTGGGCGAGCTGACCGCCGACGCGTCACCCGACGACCTCCTGCTGGCCGAGATCGAGGCGATCGGGTCGGATGGCCAGGTTCGCGACCCGCGGCAGCTGGAGCTCTTCGGCACCCTGCTGACCGAGCTTGCCGGGATGAAGAAGGGCGTGGGCGGCGAGATCCATCGCGTGCGCACCACCGCCGGACGGGTCTACGAAGGGACGTGGGAAGAGATCGTCCATCAAATGAAGGACGATGCCGCGGACTGGGCCCGGACCGGCGTGACGATCTCGGCCACCGATGCAGAGTCCTTCATCCGCGGCAGCGCCGAAGCCGGATTGCTGCGGATCCTCCACTAAGCGGATTACCCCCGCTTCAGCGACATCCCGAGCGCCAGGGGGCCGTCACCCAGCGCCACCAGGCTCGCCGCCCCAGCCAGCAGCAGGGCCTGGAGCTCGAGATTCACGTGTCCGGGGAGTTTCACCCGCACGATGGCCGCGACCATCTCCAGCACGAAGCAGAGTCCCCAGATCCGCGTCAGGATGCCGAGGATCATGAGCCCCCCGCCCACGACTTCTACGCCGATCAGGATCACCGCGAAGATGTTGGCGAACGGAACCCCGACCGAATGCAGGTAGGCGGCCGTTCCCGGGAGCCCGACCTGCAGCCGCATGATGCCGTGATGCAGAAACACGCCGCCGACGGCGAGCCGCAGCGGCACCGCCGCGTAGCCAGACCATTGGTTCATGTGCGCTCCGAATGGGTGGTAGGGGCCGGAGTCCGGTGTCGTGCGTCGGTGCGGACCTCCCGGGCGTCGAGGCGCCGGATGATGACGTCGAGTCCGCGCTGCGGCTGCGCCTTCCCGACGGCGACGACGTCGGCGAAACAGACGCCGGTTTCGGGGACGGCGTGCAACGCGACGTGGCCGCCGTGGCAGCCCAGGACCACCACCACGCCGTTGGGGCCGGCCTGGGCGATAGGCGGAGCCGCCGGATGGAGACCCGCGGCATTGGCGGCGGCGAGCGTCAGTGCAGCGAGTGCCTGCGCATCGCTCACGCGGCCGGGGGCGATGCCTCCGAGGTCTGCGAACACGTGCTCGCAGCCTGTCGCTAGCACCGGCCCGTCGTGGCAGTGAGCGGCGCGACGAACGTTCCGCGGATCGGCAGCACGCCGAGGGGGTCCGAGTAGAAATCGGTGCGCTGCGCGAGGAACGAGAACCGGCCGCTGACCGCGAATCCGCCCGTCACCGGGACGATTTGCGTGATCGTGACCGAGCCCGCGGGTCGCGACAGGGCCACGATCGGCGGGGTAGTCGCGATCGTCGACCAGCTCGCCCAGTTGCGCGGTGGCCGGCACACCGGATCGAACCCGGCGCCGAGCGCCTCGGTCGGGGATATCGAATCGATCGGGAGGGA
>CAMLHU010000291.1 GCA_946479825.1 uncultured Gemmatimonadota bacterium | reverse complement strand
GGCGCGGGGGCGGCCGCCGGCGGGGGCGGCGGGGCGGCCGGCGCGGCGGGCGCCTGAGCCTGCGGAGCCGGGGCGCCCCCGCCCGAGGGCGGCTGGTCGGCGTAGAAGCGGAAGTCGTCCTCGCCGACCCGGATCACGTCGGCCCGGGCGAGCAGCCGCTGGCCCTGGATCTTCTCGCCGTTCACGAAGGTGCCGTTGGTGCTGTGGTCGATCAGCAGGTAGCCGTTCGGCGAGGTGATGATCTCGGCGTGCTTGCGCGAGACGTTCTTGCTCTCGACCACCACGTCGCACCCGGCGTCGCGGCCCAGGATGAGCGAGGCCTTGGCGATGGCGTACTCTCGGCCGTCGGTGAGGCAGACCAGCCGCCCGTTGACCAGCCCGGCGGTGGGCTTGGTCGCCCCGCCCTTCTTGACTGCGGCGACGGCGTTGGCCAGGTCCGCCGCGCTCACGTACTGGGTGCTGCCGCTCCGGTTCGGGTCCACCACCAGCAGCTCGTGGCCGCCGATGCGGAGCTTGTCGCCGTGCAGGACCGGATGGGGATCGGTCCCGACCTTGACCCCGTTGAGCAGCACCTCCGCCCCGGCCTCCGCCCGGACCGACACGGTCCCGTCGGCCGCGCCCTTGAGCACGGCGTGGCGCGGCTGGATGCCCGGCCCGGCCAGGGTGAGCGCCGACCCCGGCGCAGCGCCGACGGCGGCCTCCCCGGCGGGGATGGCAAAGGTCTGTCCCCCGAACTCGAGCTGCAGCATTTCGTGGATCCTGGCGGGAAACGAGTGACCGGAAAGCTACCGCGCCCCCTTCTAAGTGCGCAAGCGAGGGGAGCTTAGGCGGTCGCGGCGGGGCGGGTCGGGGCGGCCCCCGCGGCGATCTGGAGCCGGTAGAGCCGCTCGTACAACCCCCGGGCGGCCAGGAGCTCCCGATGGGTGCCCCGCTCCCGGACCTCCCCGTGGTGCAGCACCAGGATCTCGTCGGCGTGCAAAATGGTGCTGAGCCGGTGCGCCACGACGATGGAGGTCCGCCCCGCCATCAGCTCCGCCAGCGCCCGCTGGATCTGCGCCTCGGCCTCGGCGTCCACCGAACTGGTGGCCTCGTCGAGCACGAGGATGGCCGGATCGAGGGCCAGCGCCCGGGCGAAGCTCAGGAGCTGCCGTTCGCCCACGCTCAGGCTCCGGCCCCGCTCGCCCAGCACGTGGGCGTAACCGGCCGGGAGGCGCTCGATGAACCGGTCGGCCCCCACCCGCTCAGCGGCCTGCCGGGCCGCGGCCTCGGTGACCCCGGTGTCGAGCACCAGGTTGCGCAGGATGTCGCCCGTGAAGAGGAAGAGGTCCTGCTGCACGAACCCGATCAACCGCCGCAGCGCTGCGGGATCGAGCTCGCGGATGTCCACGCCGTCCACCGTGATCCGCCCCTCGGTCACGTCGTAGAACCGGAGCAGCAGGCTGATGATCGTGGTCTTCCCCGCCCCGGTGTACCCGACCAACGCCAGCGTGCGCCCGGGGCTCGCGGTGAACGACACGTCCTTGAGCACCCACGGACCGTCCGGAGCGTAGCGGAACCAGACGTGCTCGAACCGGACCTCGCCCACCCGGGCCTTGGGCAGCGCCCGCGGAGCGGCCGGCGCGGGGACGGTCACCGGCTGGTCGAGGAGCGTGAAGATCCGCTCCGACGAGGCCATGGCGCTCTGGAGCAGGTTGAACTTTTCCGAGAGGTCCTGCAGCGGCTGGAAGAACCGCCGGGTGAGCTGGATGAACGCCGCGAGCACGCCGACGGTGAGCGTCCCGCCGAGCGCACGGAAGCCGCCGTACCAGAGGAGGAGCGCCAGCGCCACCGAGGTCAGGACTTCCATCAGCGGCAGGAACACCGCGTAGATGGTGATGGACCGGAGGTGGGCCTCGAGGTGGTCGGCGTTCACCCGGTCGAAGCGGCGGTAGGTGTCGTCCTCGCGCCCGAAGAGCTGCACCACCCGCATCCCGGTGATGTGTTCCTGCAGGAACGCGTTGAGCCGGGCCAGCCGGGTGCGGATGTCGCGGAAGGCCTCGCGGACGTGGCGGCGGAACACCAGCGCCACGGCGAGGACCACCGGCATCACCGCGAAGGCCACCAGCGCCAGCCGCCAGTCCATCGCCACCATCAGGGTCATGATGGCCGCGAGGGTCAGCACGTCGCCGATGACGGTGACCAGGCCCGACGAGAGGAGCTCGTTCAGCGTCTCCACGTCGCTCGTGACGCGGGTGACGAGACGGCCGACCGGGTTGCGGTCGAAGTAGGGGATGCTGAGCCGCTGGAGATGGCCGAAGATCTCGCGCCGGAGGTCGTGCATCACCCGCTGGCCGACCAGCGTGGTGAGGAAGGCGCCGCCGTAGTCGGCGACGAAGCTCAGCACCAGCGCGCCCACGTACACCAGCGCCAGGGTGGCCAGGAGGCCGCCGTCGCCCTTCGGGATGGCGACGTCGATGGCGCGCTTGGTGAGCTCCGGCCCGACGAGCGCGAGCGCCGCCTCGACGGCGAGCAGCGCCAGCGCCCCGCCGACGAGCACGCGGTACGGCCGCAGGTAGCGCAGCAGCCGCCGGAACAGCGCGTGGTCGTACCCGGCCTGGAGGGTGTCCTCGCTCACGCCGCTCACGTCACCACCCCGCCCGGAAGGGCGTCGGCGGCGTCGATGCTCCGGAGCCCCTTCCGGACCCAGTTCGAGAAGACGAGGAACCCGAAGCCGATCGTGTAATAGCTGAGGGTGAGCCGCCAGAGCAGCGTGTAGAGCGGCAGGTCGGCCCTCGGCACGTACCCGGCCGCCATCACGGCCGCGGAGAGCATCTCCGCGATCCCCGAGGCGCCCGGCGTCGGCGCGAAGTAGAGCAGGAAGGTGATGAGCGTCTGCAGCAGCAGCACGTCCACGAAGTTGGCCTCGACGCCGATGGCCCGGAGCGCCACGTAGCCGGCCAGGAGCTTGTTGGCGTGCGACGGCGCCGAGAGGAGGGTCGCCCAGACCAGCGAGAGCCACCCGCGGGGGGTGTTGAAGCGCTCGAGGCTCGCGTGCGCCTGGTCGATCCCGGCGCGGAGCCGCTCGAGCCGGTCGGCCACCTTCCGGTGCCGCCGCCCCGCCCACTCGGTCAGCCGGTGGATGAGCCCGCGCGCCAGGTTCGGGAACGCCATCACCAGCACCATCACCACGCCGAGCCCGG
>CAMLHU010000290.1 GCA_946479825.1 uncultured Gemmatimonadota bacterium | reverse complement strand
GATGGCCACCGACTTGCCGGTGCCCGTGGCCCCGGCGATGAGCAGGTGCGGCATCTTGGCCAGGTCGGCCACGATCGCCTTCCCCTCGAGGTCGAGGCCGAGCGCGATCGGCAGCGTGCGCCCCTCGCCCTCCCACTCCGCGCTCTCGAGGATCTGCCGCACCACCACCATCTCGGCCTTGGGGTTCGGCACCTCGACGCCGACGACGTCCTTCCCCGGCACCCGCGCCACGCGGATGGACCGCGCCTTCATCGCGAGCGCCAGGTCGTCGGCCAGCTGCACCAGCCGGTTGAGCTTGACCCCCGCCTCGAGCCGGGCGTAGAACTGCGTCACCACCGGGCCCGAGGTGTAGTCCACGATGGTGGACGGCACCTTGAACGTGGTGAGCGCCTCCTGCAGCCGTCCCTTGAGCTCCTCGAGCTGGGCGCGCTTGGCCCCCTCGCCGCCGGAGGCGGGCGCCTCGTTGAGGAGCTCGGTGGTCCAGCGGTCGTTCGGGTCGAGCGGCTCCCCGGGCGCGGCAGGCTTGGCGCGAGGCCTGGGCTTGGGCGGCTTGGGGGCCTTGCGGGGCTTGGCGGCGGGGGCCGGCTCGTCGGCCAGGCCGTCGTCGAGCTCGTCCACCTCGACGGCGCGGGGGATCCCGGCCGACGGCTCGAACCGGGGTTCCACCGCGTCGGCCCCACGCCCCGCGCCGGCCGGCGCCGCGCCCGCGCGCCGCTCGAGCCGCTGCAGCGGGTGCCAGCCGACGGTCAGGATGGTGAGGGCGGAGAGGAGCCCGAAGCCGACCAGTGCGGCGATGATCGGGCCCAGCACCGACGTGAGCCCCGCCGCCAGGAAGCCGGGGATGAGCCCCACCAGCCGGGCCACCAGCCCCCACTCCGTGAGCGGCGGCAGGAAGACGTCGCTGGTGACGCGGAAGAGCGTGCCGAGGAAGAACGGCACCAGGATGGCGAGGCCGCCGACCAGCACGGCGGTGCGCTTCATGTCGAGCCGCTCGAACCAGCCGAACCCCGCGGCGGCGATCCCGATCCCCAGGAGCGGGAAGCCGATCGCGCCGGCGCCGAGGGCGCGCCAGAGGACGTTGCCGACGGCGGCGGGGAGGGTGCCCGCGGCGTGGATCGGCAGCAGCGCGATGCCGAGCGAGAGCCCCAGGACCAGCGCCGCGATGGCGCCGAGGCGGCGGCGGGCGTCGTCGGTCACGCGGGGACCGCCGTCACGCGGCGTTCGGCGAAGACGGGGAGCACGGGGGCGGTGTCCTGGCGGGCGGCCTCCTGGACGTCGTCGGCGAAGCCGATCTCGGACAGGTGCCGGCCGGCCGCGCTCCGCAGCAGCGGGCGGTCCCAGCGGCGGCCGTAGCGCCGGACCAGGTCGAGGCAGGCGATGGCGGCGTCGTTGAGTCCGCGCGCGGCGCGCTGGCGCGCGAGCGCCGCCTCCACCAGCCGGCCGGCGGCGTAGGCGTCGTCGAGCCCGAACCGCCCGTCGCGTCCGGCGCAGAGCACCAGCAGCTCCTGGCGCTCCACCCACGCCTGGCGCGCGGCGGCGGCCGCGACCGAGAAGTTGGCCGCGGAGGCGAGGAAGACCTGGTGGGCGCCCTGGGTGGCCAGGAGCGCGCGGGTGCCGTTGGTGGTGGTCATCACGAGGGTCCGGCCGCGGACGGCCTCGGGGGTCATCTCGAGCGGGCTGTTGCCGAGCGGGAAGCCCTCGATCCGGCGGCCCTGCCGCTCGCCCGCGAGGCGCACGTCGTCGGCGCCGAGGGTCTGGGCCAGGCGGAGCGCCTCCTCGGTGGAGGCGACGGGGACCACGGCGCGGGCGCCGGCGTGGAGGGCGGCGCAGATGGTGGTGGTGGCGCGGAGGATGTCGACCACCGCGACCGTCCGCCCCGCCACCTCGCCGGGGGCGAGCCCCGCCGGCGAGAAGGCGACGTCGAGCCTCATGCCTCGGGCCGGAGGAGGTGCGACTCCCGTTCGAGGAACTTGGTGTCCACCTTGCCCGCCGCGAAGTCGGGGTGGCGGATGACGCGCGCCAGGAACGGGATGGTGGTGGTGACGCCCTCGATCACGAAGCTGTCGAGCGCCTGCCGCATCCGGGCCAGCGCCTCGTCGCGGTCGTTGCCGTGGGCGATGACCTTGGCGAGCAGCGAGTCGTAGTACGGCGGCACGTGATAGCCGGCGTACACGTGGCTGTCCACCCGCACCCCGGGGCCGCCGGGGGGATGGTACGCCGTGATGGCGCCCGGGCTCGGCTGGAAGTTGCGGTACGGGTCCTCGGCGTTGATCCGGCACTCGATGGCGTGGCCCCGGAGCCGGGTCCCCTCGCCCTTGAAGCTGATCGGCGCCCCCGCCGCCACCCGGATCTGCTCCTTCACCAGGTCGAAGCTCGTCACCATCTCGGTGACCGGGTGCTCCACCTGGATCCGGGTGTTCATCTCCATGAAGTAGAACGAGCCATCCTCGTCGAGCAGGAACTCGAGGGTGCCGGCGCCGACGTAGCCGATCCGCGACGCGAGCTGCACCGCCGCGCCGCCCATCCGCTCGCGCAGCGCCTCGGTGAGCGCCGGGCTCGGCGACTCCTCGATGAGCTTCTGGTGCCGCCGCTGGACCGAGCAGTCGCGCTCGCCCAGGTGGATGACCCGGCCGTGGGTGTCGCCCATCACCTGGATCTCGACGTGGCGCGGCCGCGCGAGGTACTTCTCGACGTACACGCTGCCGTTGCCGAAGGCCGAGAGGGCCTCGTTCTGCGCCAGGGTGAACGACTGCGCGAACGACTCGGCGTCCAGCGCCACCCGCATCCCCTTCCCGCCCCCGCCCGCCGTCGCCTTGATGATGACCGGGTAGCCGATCTCCCCGGCCACGGCCAGCGCCTCGTCGAGGTCCTGGATGGTGCCCTTCGAGCCCGGCACCGTGGGGACCCCGGCCTCCTGCGCCAGCTTCCGCGCGGTGGCCTTGTCGCCCATCGCGCGGATCTGGTCGCCCGAGGGGCCGATGAACGTGATGTTGGAGGCCTTGCAGGTGTCGGCGAACTCGGCGTTCTCCGCCAGGAAGCCGTAGCCCGGGTGGATCGCGTCGGCGCCGGTGATCTCGGCCGCGGCGATGAGGTGCGGGATCCGCAGGTACGACTGCCGCCCCTGCGGCGGGCCGATGCAGACGTCGTCGTCGGCGAAGCGGACGTGCAGCGACTCGCGGTCGGCC
>CAMLHU010000289.1 GCA_946479825.1 uncultured Gemmatimonadota bacterium | reverse complement strand
CGAACTTGTTGCCGTTGTGCACCGCGAACGTGTGGCCCACGAACTCGGGCAGGATGGTGCTCGCCCGGCTCCAGGTCTTCACGACCTTCTTCTCGTTCCTGCTGTTGAGCACCTGGACCTTCAGGAGCAGCGACTCCTGAACGAACGGGCCCTTCTTGATGCTTCGCGACATGGACGCGCCCTTGTTCGAGCTATCAGCGATCTGGGGTCGGCGGGCGGCGAAAGTGCCGCCGGCCGGTCACCGCGTGGCCTTGCCCCGCTTGCGGCCCCGCACGATGTACTGGTTCGAGCCCTTCTTCGGCCCGCGGGTCTTCCGGCCCTCCGGCTTGCCCCACGGGCTCACCGGCGGACGGCCGCCCGAGGTCTTCCCCTCGCCGCCGCCCAGCGGGTGGTCCACCGGGTTCTTGGCCACGCCACGGACCTTCGAGCGCTGGCCGAGCCAGCGGGTCTTCCCCGCCTTGCCGACCGACAGCAGCTCGTGCTCGGCGTTGCCGACCTCGCCGATCGTGGCCAGGCAGCGCCCGTGCACCCGCCGCACTTCCGTCGACCGGAGCCGCAGGGTCACGTAGTCGCCTTCCTTGGCCACCACCTGGGCGCTCGCGCCGGCCGAGCGGATCATCTGCCCGCCCTTGCCGATCTTGAGCTCCACGTTGTGCACCGTGGTGCCGAGCGGGATCTCCTGCAGCGGCAGCGCGTTGCCGAGGCGGACGTCCGCCCCCGGCCCCGACACCACCGTGTCCCCCTGGTTCAGCCCCTTGGGGTGCAGGATGTAGCGCTTCTCGCCGTCGGCGTACACCACCAGCGCGATCCGGGCCGAGCGGTTCGGGTCGTACTCGATCTCCGCCACCCGCGCCGGGATGCCGAACTTGTCGCGCTTGAAGTCGATCTTGCGGTACATCCGCTTGTGGCCGCCGCCGATGTGGCGCGAGCTCACGTGGCCCAGGTTGTTGCGGCCGCCGGTCTTCTTCACCGGCTCGAGCAGCGACTTCTCCGGGGTGGTCCGGGTGATCTCGTCGAACCCCGAGACCATCCGGAAGCGCGTCCCCGCCGTCACCGGGCGGAATTGCTTGATGCTCATATCAGCCCTCGAACACGGCGATCGAGTCGCCGTCCTTGAGCGTCACGATGGCCTTCTTCCACGCCGCCGTCGCGCCGCGGATCCGTCCCCGGTTCACCTCGCGCCGCCGGACCTGCATGGTGCGGACGCTGGTGACGGTGACGCCGAACAGCTTCTGGATCGCCTCCCGGATCTCCGGCTTGGTGGCCGTGGGCTTCACCCGGAACGCATACTCGCGGCGCGCCTGGTAGGCGGCCGACGACTTCTCGGTCACCACCGGCTCCACGATGATCTCGTGCAATGCGGGCATTTACTTGCCCCCCTTCTTCTTCGGCTTGGCCGCCGGCTTCCTGGCCGCCGGCTTCTTCTCGGCCTTGGGCTTGGTCGCCTTCGCCTTGGCCGGGGCCTTCGCGGCCTTGGGCTTCGCGGTCCGGGCCGGCTTCTTCGCCGGCGCCGCGGCCGCCTCGGCCGCCGGGGTCTCCGCCGGCTCCGCGCCGGTGAGGGCCGCCTCTTCCACCACCACCTGGTCGGCCCAGAGGACGTCGTACGCCGACGCGTCCGCGTACGGCAGCACGTCCACGTCCGGCAGGTTCCGGCCGCTCAGGTACACCGCCGGGCGGTGGGTCGCCGTGAGCACCAGCACCTTGGCCTCGGCCACACCCAGGTGGGCGAGCAGCTCGGCCAGCTGGCGGGTCTTCGGCGCCGCGAAGGCCAGGTGCTCCACGACGTGCAGCGCGCCCTCGCGCGCCCGCGCGTTGAGCGCCGAGCGGCGGGCCAGCTGCTTCACCTTGCGCGGGACGCCGGTCTCGTAGCTCCGCGGCTGCGGGCCGAACACCGTGCCGCCGCCCCGCCAGTGCGGGGCGCGGGTCGAGCCCTGACGGGCGCGGCCGGTCCCCTTCTGCTTCCACGGCTTCTGGTTGCCGCCCGAGACGAAGCTGCGGGTCTTGGTGGCCGCCGTGCCCTGGCGCTGGTTGTTGAGATAGGCGCGCACCGCCTGGTGCAGCACCGCCTCGTTCACCGTGCCGTCGAAGAACGGCTCCGGGAGCGGGAAGGCCGCCTTCTGGCGGGCCCCCGCGGCCGAATAGTGCGCGGCCTCAAGCATACCGGCTCCTCCCCGCCTGCTTGGCGACGAACACGATCCCGTTCCGCGAGCCGGGGACCGCGCCGCGCACGTACAGCAGGTTCCGCTCGGCGTCCACCTTCACGACCTGCAGGCCGAGCTCCGTGTGGCGCTCCGCGCCCATGTGCCCCGGCATCCGCTTCCCCTTGATGACGCGCGAGGGGTCGGTGCCCGGGCTGATCGAGCCGGGCTTCCGGTGGCGGGTGTTGCCGTGGGTGGCCGGGCCGCCGCCGAAGCCGTGGCGGTGCACCACGCCCTGGAACCCGCGGCCCTTGGTCGTGCCGGTGACCTTCACCAGCTCGCCCGCGTTGAAGATCCCGACGGTGACGGTGTCACCCGCCTTGGGGGCCTCGCCGGCGACCGCGACCTCGCGGAGCACCGCGGGGGCCGCCTCGAGCCCCGCCGCCTTGGCGTGGCCGAGTTCCGCCTGGGTGGCGCGCACGGCCCGGCGGCTGCCGAAGCCGAGCTGGACGGCGCCCTCGCGCACCTGCACCACCCGGCACGGGCCCGCTTCGATGACCGTCACGGGCACCGAGCTGCCGTCCTCCGCGAAGACCCGGGTCATCCCGAGCTTGCGGCCGATGAGTCCGTTCGTCATGGCTACTCGACCTTGATCTCGACGTCCACGCCCGCCGGCAGGTCCAGCTTGGTCAGCGCGTCCATCGTCTGGGGCCGCGAATCGTTGATGTCGAGCAGGCGCTTGTGCGTGCGCAGCTCGAACTGTTCCCGGCTCTTCTTGTCCACGTGCGGGCTCCGGAGGACCGTCCAGCGCTCCACCTTGCAGGGGAGCGGGATCGGGCCCGACACCTGGGCTCCGGTCTTCTCGGCCGTCCGGACGATGTCCGCGGCGGCCTGGTCGAGCACGCCGTGGTCGAACGCCTTGAGCCGGATGCGGATCTTCTGCGCCATAGCTGCCTCGTTCATTCAGTGTCGTTGGTCTCTGGTCGTCGGTCATTGGCCAACGACCAAGGACCGACGCCCAACGACTACTTCAGGATCTTCGTCACCACGCCCGCGCCGACGGTCCGGCCGCCCTCG
>CAMLHU010000288.1 GCA_946479825.1 uncultured Gemmatimonadota bacterium | reverse complement strand
GACCGCCGTCGACGTCACCGGCTGGACGATCCAGTACGCCTCCGCATCCTCGACGAGCTGGCAGGCGACCGCCCTCTCCGGCTCGATCCAGCCCGGGCGCTACTACCTCGTCCAGCTGGCGTCGACCGCCGCCGTCGGCGCGGCGCTGCCGACCCCCGAGGCCACGGGATCGACGAACCTCGCCGCGTCCGGAGGGAAGATCGCGCTCGTCCACGACTCGAACTCGGCCAGGGGCCACAGCTGCCACCCCTGGCGGCGGCGCAGGAAGAGCGACAGGAGCCGGATCGGCGGGCGCGGCGACGGGATCGGGGGCATCGGATCCTCCGGGGGGTTCGTAGACGGCCACGACAAGGAACAGGGACGGCGGAAGCTCCGGCGCGGCCGCGCGGAGCACCTCGGCGATCACCGGCGGCAACCCGACTTGCACTAGGAACACGGGCCGGCCTTCGGCGGTCTGCGAGTTGTAGGCGCGTTCGGCGTGCCGATAGGCGAAGTAGGTGCCGAAATGGGCGAGGCGGATCATTCGAGCGCCCCGAGGTACGTCTGCCGCAGGTACCCGGTGAGCGCGTCCCAGGCGGCTGGGCCCGTCGCCGTGAGCGTGATCTGGTCGGGCGCCAGGACGAGGGTGTAGTCCGGGCTGTGGCCCGGGGCCAGGCGGCGCCGGCCGGCATCGGTGCGGAGCCATTCCGACAGCGTGTGCTCGCCCCGAGGATGCTCCGGGAACAGGTGTTCGAGCAGCTGGAGCGCGCGCCGGCGGCTCACGCTCTCGATCCGACGGGCGCGGAAGAACGCGCGCTGGTTCGGAAACGGCCCGGCCGGATGCCCGGCGGCGCGCACGGCCGCGATGACACGGGCCACGGTGGGCACATAGGTTGGCTCGGTCACGTCGTGGTCTCCGGGGTGACGGGCCACCGGAACGCTTGCCAGAGCGGCCCATATTCAAGGATGTACGCCTCGGCCAGCCAGCTGATCCGCTCGGCCAGCGTCCAGCGGTCGGCCAGGTCACGCGGCGTCGCGTGCCAGTAGGCGCGGCAGGAATGGCCCATCACGTTGGGGTGCGACCACCGGAGCGCGACGGACGCCGTCGTGGCCGGGAGCCGTTCCCGCAAGATCGCCACGAGGTACACGCTCCGCACGGCCGCGAGCAGGTGCTTGGCGCTCGGGAGCGCCACCCGGTCCAGCCGGGCGTGGACGGCGCGCGGCGCCATCCCCCGGCGGATGCACGGCAGGTCGCTGGCGTGATCCGTCTCCGCGCCGAAGGACACTAAATCGTCCCACAGCGTCCGCGCATCGGCGCTCGCCCCGACCTCGGCGAGGGCCGCCCGCACGCGCTGGCGCAACTGCGGATAGGTGCGCTCGATCACGCTCTTCGCCTCCGCAATCCGGCGCGCTTCGATCATCACACTCGGGCCGCCTGGCATCAGAACCCCCGGACGTGAAAGAACTGGTGGCCGCACCGGCAGGTGAGCGCCCAGGTGGCCGCGAGCCCGAACGCGGTGCCTCCGCCGATGCGCTGACCCTCCACGTCGGGGGACTGACAGACCGGACAGCGGACGCCCAGGTCGGTCGGGCTCGGCTCGGTCACGTCCGCCGGCCCGGCCGCGCCCTCGGCCAGGGCCGCCAGCGCGCGCGCCGGTTGCTCGGCGTGGTAGCGGGTATAGACGCCCGGGAGGTGCGGGGCGACAATGCGGAGCCGCTCGGCCAGCGCGGCGAGCTCCGGCGGCGTGGGGGCGGCGCTCACAGCGCCCTCGCCGGCGCCCACAGCGCCGCCAGGCGCAGCTTGTCCACCGTGGCGGCGGGCAACGTGGCCGCGATCAGTTGCCGCTCGGCCTCGGTGAGCAACACGTCCTCGTCCCACCAGACCAGCCGGCCACAGTTGGCGCAGTAGATGGTCTGGTACGTCCCGATCTCGGCGTCGAAGCTGTCGTAGTTCACGCTGACGTTGGGATCGCCGGGGTCGCCGGGGGTTACGGTGAATTCCTGCCGGAGCGGCGCCAGTTCGTCGTAACCGACCCACTCGTGCCGATGCTCGCAGTAGGGACAGCGCGCGCCGGCGTCCTCCTCGGGCGAGGTCGCCAGGCGCTCGACCGGGAGCGGCGGCAGGTCGCACTCGGCGTCGCCGTCCCGCCGGAACGTCATCCGGCAGGTGGGGCAACGCACGCGCCCGTCGGCGTCGCCCGGGATCGGGCGGGCTTGGCGGTGCCAGCAGGGGACGGCCCGGCCGTCGTCGTCCGTGAACGTCAGGGCGGGGTGGATCTGGAAGTCGGATCGCATTAGCGCACCTCCTCGGGGACAGGGGCCAGGGTCGGGCGGGGATCGGCGGTCAAGCAACGGTCACAGCGTCGGGACGCCCGCGGCGTCTCGATCGGGGCGCCGCACGGGCACCGGAGCGCGGCCGGAAGGAGTCGCCAATCCGTCGGGCGCCGCTCCCGGCGATCCTGCAGGGTGAGCGTGAGCGCCAGGGCGGCGGCGGACGGCCAGCGGCGATACTCGACCATCCCCGCCATCCAGTCGCCCACCGATCGGAGCGCCCATTGGCGCACGTCGTCGCCGGCGGGGAGGGTGAACGGCTCGCACCCCCGCCGGCGGATCGGCCGGGGGCTCACGGCGTCACCTGCCCGGCGGCCGCCCGCTCGGCCAGGCGGTCGGTTAGATACGTGGCGCTGGCGCGCGCGCCGTTGTTCAGCATCCGCGACCACGCGCCGACGCTCGGGGCCCACCGGAAGCCCGCTTGTTTGCACAGCCGGCGCACCTCCTCGGACGGCTTGGCCGGGAAGTAGAGGAGAAGGCGGTTCGCGGCGAAGTCCTCGACGATCCGCACCCCGCCGGCCGCCGTGCGCTCGATCGGCTCGGGGTGAGCGGCGGCCAGGGCCTCGGCGTCGGTCAGTTGCTGAATCCGGGCGCGGATGCGCCGGATGTTCGCTTGTCGGTTCTGCAGTCGCCACCCGGGCACGGGCTGGCGCTCCCAGGTGTACGCGGTGGCGATCGTGGCCGCCATCCGGTCGGCCGCCTCGTCGCTCACCCCCGGGCAACCGCGCAACGTGCCGTGCTTCCGCCAGTAGGCATTAAGCGCCTTGTCCTGCCGGTGCTCGGCCTCGAGGGCGTCCAGTTGCGCCCGGAGCCGGGCCAGCGCCTCGGGGTCGTCGCTCGAAATGCCGCCCGACCCGACGGCGGCCGCCCGGCGGTCGAGCTCGTCGGCCAGGGCGCGGGCCTTCACC
>CAMLHU010000287.1 GCA_946479825.1 uncultured Gemmatimonadota bacterium | reverse complement strand
GGGGGAAGAGGAGAAGAGGAGAAGAGGAGAAGAGGAGGGGACGAGGAGAAGACTGGGAAACGAGAAGAGGAGTAGAGGAGAAGGGGTGATGGGAGTGGCAGGGGCGTAGGAATGGAACCGGGCGGACGATCCGGCGAGGGCCGGCTTTTTTGGGGGAGTATGCTTTATGGTGCAAAGTAATTTGCTGTCGCCGCGGCACGTGGCGGTCATCATGGATGGCAACGGCCGCTGGGCGACGGCGCGCGGGCGCCCGCGGCTGGCGGGGCACGAGGCCGGCGCTGAGGCGGTGCGACGCACGGTCCGCGGGGCGCGACGGCGGGGGATCCCGGTGCTCACGCTGTTCGCGTTCTCGGCCGACAACTGGCAGCGCCCGGCCGCCGAGGTGTCCGGACTGTTGACGCTCTTCGGCCGGTTCCTCGGGTCGGAGGCCCAGGCGCTCCGGGACGAGGGGATCCGGCTCACGATCCTCGGACGCCGCGACCGGCTGCCCGCCGCACTCCGGGCCCGGATCGAGGCGGCGGAGGCGCTCACCGCGGAGGGGACGAGGATGCGGCTGCGGATCGCGATCGATCACTCGGGCCGTGACGCGATCGTCCGCGCGGCGGCGGCGCTCCCGGTCGGCGGTGCCGGGCGCACGGCGTTCGGCGACCTGGTCGCGGCCGCCGACGGCGATCCCGACCCGGTCGGTCCGGTGGACCTGCTGATCCGGACCGGCGGGGAGCGCCGGCTCAGCGACTTCCTGCTCTGGGAGGTGGCCTACGCCGAGCTGGTGTTCCTCGACGTGGCGTGGCCCGACTTCCGTGACGAGCACTTCGACGCCGCGTTGGCGGCGTTCGCCGGGCGCGAGCGGCGCTTCGGCGCACTTCCTCACTCCAGCAAGGTACCGGCATGAGCACCACCTCCTCGCGGGCTTGGCGCGCCATCTCGGCCGCGCTGCTCCTCGGCATCCTGGCCGACATTCTCCTGCGGCCGATGCCCTGGTCCCTCGGCCTCTTCCTCTGGATCGCGGCCGCGCTTGCGTTCGCCTTCGCGCTCCGCCCGGACGCGCGCGCGGCCGTGGCGTGGCCGGCCCTTGGCTGCCTCGCGGCGGCGGCGATGATGGTGGTGCGGGCGTCCGACGACCTCTGGGTATTCAACCTCACGGCGCTCCTGGCCGGGCTCGCCGTGCTGCTCTACCGGGTCCGCGGCGGCCGGGTGACGGAGACGACCCCTGAGGACGCTGCGGGTGCGCTAGGGGCGGCGCTTGTCACCTGCCTGTTCGGGCCGTTCCTCCTTGCGGCGCGCGACGTGGATTGGGCCGGCGAGCGCTCGACCGGGCGCCGGGTGGCGATCGGGGCGCTCCTCGCCGCCCCGCTCGTGGTGGTGCTCGGCGCGCTCCTGGCCGGTGCCGAACCTGTCTTCGGGTCATTGCTCCGATCGGTACTCGACCTGCCGCACGTCGTGTCGCACCTGCTGCTCATCGGATGGTTCGGCTGGATCACGGCGGGATACCTCCGGGCGCTGGCCGTCCGGCCGGAGGAGCGGTGGCGTCCCGGACGCGGGCCCGGCTTGGGCGATGTCGAGGCGCTCACCCTCCTCGGCGCGCTGGCCGTGCTGTTCCTCGCCTTCCTCGTGGTCGAAGCCCGGACGCTCGCGGGTGGTGCGGAGCTGGTCCAGTCGGTGACCGGCCTGACCTACGCGTCGTACGCCCGACGGGGCTTTCTGGAGCTGGTGGTGGCGGCCGGGATCACGCTGGCGACGCTGGTGGCGCTCGACTGGGCCCGGGCCGGCGCGTTGAATGCCGCCGACCGGCGGGTGCGGGGGGTGGCGTGGACGCTCCTCGTGCTGCTCGGGTTGTTGATCGCGTCGGCGTTCGCGCGGCTGGCGCTGTACGTCTCGTATTACGGCCTGAGCGCGACGCGTGCCTACGCGGCGATGGCGATCGCCTGGGTAGCGGTGGCGGCGGGGTGGTTCGGGGTGACGGTGCTGCGGGGCCGGCGTGGCCGATTCGTCTTCGGCGCGATGGCGGCGGCGATCCTCTGGCTGGCGGCCGCCGACCTCGGCAACGTCGAGGCGCTGGTGGTCCGGTTCAACGTGGCCCGGGCCCAGGCGGGGCGGTCCTTCGACGGCGAGTACCTCGGAGCCCTGAGCGCCGACGCCGTTCCGGCGGTAGTGGCCGCCCTTCCGGTCATCCCGGCCGAGGCACGATGTGCGGTGGCGACGGGGCTCGTGCGGCGGGCCGAGCGGACGTGGGGACGCAGGCCGGGGTGGCAGGCGTGGAACCTGAGCGTGCAGCGGGCGACGCGGGCCGTCGCGGACGCGGACCTCGGGCGCACGCTCGCCGGCTGCGCGCCGCCGGCCGCGCACCCGGACTCGCTCAGGTGAGGTGGCTATCCAGCGCCTGCCACTGCCGGACCGCCTCCGGTAACGGTGGCGAGGGCCGCTCCATCCCGATGGCCCGGAGCAGGTCAGGGGTCGGCACGCTGCCCTCGGGGCCGCGCAGGAGGCCGCGTACGCAGGCCACGGCGACCGTCCGCCCGCCGGATTCGAACCGTTGCTCGAGGTACAGCCACTTCTCGTCCCAGCCGACGAGGCGGGTCCGAAGGTCGTAGCGGGCCCAGAGCGCGAGGGGTCGCTGGAACCGGATCACCGCGCCGCCCAGCACCGGCATCCACCGCCGCCCGAAGACGAGCCGGAGGAACCCCATCCGCACGGTGAGGTCGATCCGGCCGAGGTCCATCAGCGTCAGGTAGCGGCCGTTGTTGACGTGCCAATTGGGGTCGAGGTCGGTCGGGAGGACGCGCAGGTGGAGCACCGACTCGTCGAGGAGGCCCAGGTCCCGGCGGCGGAGGAGCGCCCGGGCGAGCACCCAGGCCAGGCGGAGCAGCAGGTTCAGGTGGCGGTCCCCGAGAGCAGGAAGATCGCGCGGAAGGCCCGGAACGTGTCGTACATGTTCTGCCCGACCCACTTCACGGTGCGGGGGGCCGGTTGCTCGGCGCCCGGGGTCACTGCGGCGACGTCGGCCTGCGCGCCGAAGGTGAAGTCCACTTCGAGGGTCACCGGCGCGGGGACGGTCCAGGGCGACGGCAGTCGGCGGAGCGCCGCGGACGCGCCCTCGCGGATCCGGCGGCAGGCCACCTCGGGCGCCACGCTACGTGCCGCATAGCGGCTCACCGCTTCCTTGACCACGACGGCCTGAACGCCGGCGCCGAGGAGCGCCCGGGTCTCGACGGCAAGCGTATCGTC
>CAMLHU010000286.1 GCA_946479825.1 uncultured Gemmatimonadota bacterium | reverse complement strand
GTCTTGTTGACGGCGTCCTTGCAGGATTTTTCGTCGAGCGCGTCGAATTCCACGCCGACCGGGGTGGACCCACAGACCAGGCTCAGGTCGGGCACCGTCGGCGAACGCCCGTGCGGAATGGCCACGCCGAAGCCGATCCCCGTGCTCAGCACGGCCTCGCGCTCCTCGACCGCCCGCAAGATGTCCTCGTACTGCCCCCCAGACCGGTCCGCCAGCAAACGGCTTAACTCCTTGAGAATGCCAGACTTATCCCGTCCCTCGAGGGGAACGCGGACGCGGTCGGGATGGAGCAGTTCGGTCAAGAGCACGCAGGTCCAAGGGTCTGGCGACCGCCAAACTTAGCCGCGGTGCCGGAGGGCGGCAAGCGATTGGAGGGCAAGGGGTTAGGAGAGCTTGGAGCGAGGAGCTTGGAGCTTGGAGCGACCGCGCGTCGGACTCCGAGCTCCTGGCTCCCAGCTCCAAGCTCTTAGCTCCAAGCTCTTAGCTCCCAGCTCCACGCTCCCCCCACTACCTTCCCCCTATGGCCACCGCTCCCGTCAAATCCGGCGCTACGCCGCTCGGCATTCTCGACCTCCCCCCCACCGCGGCGCGGGAGAAGCTGACCGGCTGGGCCAAGGCGCAAGGCCTTCCCGCATACCGGGTGAACCAGATCGTCCCGCGGCTCTGGCAGCGGCCGATCGCGAGCTGGGCCGAGGCGAGCGACCTGCCGGTGGCGCTCCGGGAAGCGCTCGAGCGCGACTTCCCGCTCCCGCGCCTGGCGCTCGACGTGTCGCAGCACTCGCAGGACGGGACGAAGAAGTTCCTCTGGCGCCTCCCCGACGGCGAGGCGATCGAGTCGGTGCTCATCCCGTCGGGCACGCGCCGGACGCTCTGCATCTCGTCGCAGTCGGGATGCGCCCTCGGCTGCGTGTTCTGCGCCACCGGGACGATGGGCTTCCGGCGGAACCTCACGCCCTACGAGATCGTGGGCCAGGTGCGTGAGATCGTCCTCCGCGACCCGGCCGACCTCCCGACCAACATCGTATTCATGGGGATGGGCGAGCCGCTCCTCAACTGGCCCGCGGTCAGCACGGCGCTCACCATCCTCAACGCCCCCGAGGGGTTCGGGATCGGCGCGCGCCACATCACGGTGAGCACCGTCGGGATCATCCCCGGGATGAAGGAGCTCGCCAAGCGGCCCGAGCAGTTCCGGCTCGCGATCTCGCTCCACGCGCCGACCGCCGAACGGCGGCTCGCCATCATGCCGGTGCAGAAGAAGTACGGGCTCGAGGAGGTGCTGACCGCGGCGGAGGAGTTCAAGAAGCGGATCACGTTCGAGTACGTGCTGATCGAGGGGAAGAACGACGCCAACAAGGACGCCGACGTCCTCGCCAAGCTGGCCCGGCGAATGGGCGCGCACGTCAACCTGCTGCCGCTCCACCCCGGCGGGCTCCCCGGCCTCCGGGCGACCTCGCCGATCCGGATCCGGGAGTTCGCCGACCGCCTGGTCAACCAGGGGGTGGAGGCCACCGTCCGACGGAGCCGCGGCCTCGACATCAACGCGGCGTGCGGGCAGTTGCGGGTGGAAGTGGAGAAGAAACGGGCGGCGACGGGGGACAGGGGGTAGGGCGGGAACCGGCCGTTGTTCTGCAGCAGAGATCCCGCGCACCGCGCAGGACCACACCGTTCTCAAGAGACGCTTCTTATGGCTACCCCACAGGTCCACGGCCTGCACCACGTCACCTGCATCGCCGGTGACCCGCAGGAGAACCTCGACTTCTATACCAAGGTGCTGGGCATGCGCCTGGTGAAGAAGTCCATCAATCAGGACGCCCCCGACACCTACCACCTCTTCTATGCCGATGGCGCCGGATCGCCGGGGACGGACCTCACGTTCTTCCCCTGGCCCGACGCCGGCCCGGGGCGCCCCGGCGTCGGCCTCACGAACGAAGTGATGCTGGCGGTCCCCGCCGGCTCGCTCGGCTGGTGGCGCGACCGGCTCGGCCAGCACCAGGTACGAGTGGCGCCGGAGACGACCCGGTTCGGCGAGAAGACCCTTCCCTTCACCGACCCCCACGGCCTTGCGCTCGCCCTGGTCGAATCCGCCGACGTGCGCGAGTTCACACCGTGGGACCGGAGCCCCGTACCTGCCGCGATGCAGGTCCGCGGCTTCCACGCAGTCCGACTCTGGGAGCGCGATCCCGCGCCGACCATCCGCCTGCTGGTGGACGTGATGGGGCTCTCGCCGGTGGGCAACGACGACGGGTGGCAGCGCTTCGGGGTGGGCGGGAAGTCGGGCACGCTGATCGACGTGAAGGCGTTCCCGGACGAGCGGCGCGGCGCCTGGGGGGTGGGCTCGGTGCACCATGTGGCGTGGCGCGTCCGCGATGGCGAGGAGGAACTGGCGGTGCGCGCGGCGGTCGAGGGGTCGGGACTCCACCCGACGCAGCAGATCGACCGGTTCTGGTTCACCTCGGTCTATTTCAAGGAGCCGGGGGGTGCGCTGTTCGAGCTCGCCACCGACGGTCCCGGCTTCGCGCGCGACGAAGATCCGGCCCATCTCGGCGAGACGCTGGTCCTGCCGCCGTGGTACGAAGCGGAGCGCAGCCGGATCGAGGCCGGCCTCCCGCCCCTCAAGGCCTGACCGAAGCGTCCTTCCGATCGAGGTCGCCGAGCTCGGCGCGATAGAGCTCGGCGACCCACACGCCGGCGCCGTTCCCCTTCACCCCCGACACCACCCCCGGCGCCACCACCTGGGTCACGCCGGGAACGAACGTCGTGTCCGCCATCACGAATCCGCTGTCGAGCTGACTCACCTCGAGGTGCCCCACGGCGCCAGTGGCCCCGGGCCCCGAGCCCGCGAGCCAGAGGTGGTCGGCGCCGTCGAGCCAGAAGCCGCTCAGCGCCGGCGTGACGCCGGCAGCGACGCGGAACCAGTCCCGACGTAGCGGGATGACCGTGGCCCAGCGGCCGCCGGAATCCCACCGGTCGAGTTCGAGCCGGTCGAGCGTCGCCATCGTCCACACGCCGCCGTCGGGCCCCGGCCGCACCAGTGCAGGCCCGGCGACCGCCTCCGCCCCTTGGTCGAGCCGCGCGCCGACCTTCCCGTCGCGCCGCACCACGATATCAATTGTCTTCCCCGGATTGCTCTGAACCGCATCAATAACCTGGTCCGCCGTCGGATTCGTCCGATCCCCCACCTGCAACACGATGTCCCCGCTCTTGATCCCCGCCGCCGCCGCAGGACTCCAC
>CAMLHU010000285.1 GCA_946479825.1 uncultured Gemmatimonadota bacterium | reverse complement strand
CCGGTCCCCGTGAGCTTCTGACCGCTCGCCGCCTTGGCGATGCCGAAGTCGGTCACCACGGTGGTGCCGAACTCGTCGAACATGATGTTGTCGGGCTTCACGTCGCGGTGGACGATGCCGTTCTTGGCGGCGTAACCCAGCGCGCTCCCCGCCTCCATCAGGAGCCGGCGGATCTCCGGCGGCGAGAGCCGGCCGCGCTCGTGCACCACCTTCGAGAGCGGCTTGCCGCGCAGGAACTTCATCACGAAGTAGATGACGCGGCCCGACTTACCGACCCGGTAGATCGGGATGATGTTGGGATGCTCGAGCTGGGCGGCGGTGCGCGCCTCGCGCTGGAAGCGCTCGACGAACTCGGCGTCGAAGGCGAGCGAGAACGGCAGGACCTTCACCGCCACTTCGCGCTCCAACTGCTTGTCGCGGGCGCGATAGACGATGGCCATCCCGCCCCGGCCGAGCTCCTCCTGGATGTCGTACTCGGCGGAGAGCGCCTCGCGCACGATATCGAGCTCGGTCATCTCCCCCGCCGCGACCGCGCGGACGGGGGTGGTGGCCGTGCCGACCTCCAGGCCGCAGGAGGGGCAGAACTTGGAGCTGTCAGGGAATTGCGTTCCGCAACGGGAGCAATACATCCGGCAAGACTACGGGGAGCGGCGGGGGGCCGTCAAGGTGACGAGGCCAGGGCCCCGGCGGCCGGGGGGAGGACCCGGAACGCCGCCCGGCGCACGAGGGGCTTCCCGCCAGGGCGGCTGACGGCGAGTTCGAGCTCATAGCTCCCAGGAGCGAGCCGGGCGATGGAGATGCTCCGCCGCTCGGTGGTGACCGGCCCGTCGGCCACGCCGTCGAACGCCACCGACACCGGCGCCCCGCCGCCGCCGAAGAGCCGGAGCAGCGGCTTGAAGAGCCCGCCGCCGCCCGGCTTCCGCACCCGGAGCTCAGTGTGGATGCTGTCGCCCGGCTGCAGGCCCAGCACCTGGTAGTAGACCTCGAGCGGCACGTCGGCCCGCAGGCTGCTCACCGGGTTGAAGAACACGGTGTCGGTCGGGGTGTCGCGCCAGTACAGATTCGAGGTCCGCGCGCCGGCCACCACGTCGCTCAGCGCGAACGCCCCCGGCCGGGGGACGCGCACGGTGTCGGGGGCGGTGCTGAAGCCGTCGGCGTCGCCGTTCTGGATGGCGATGCGATAGGTGTAGGTCCCCGGCCGAAGCGGGACCGCCACCCGGCCGACCAGCCAGTCGGTCGGGGCGATGCGACCCCGGCTCAGGAAGAAGCTCGTCGAATCGAGGGTCGCCGCCGGGGCGCCGTCCCGGCCCAGGACCGCGAGCCGCACGCGGATCGGATAGATCATCCCCTGCTGCGCCACCACCGGCTCGAGCGCCCGCCCGGGAATGGCATAGACGAGATGCGCGAGCGCGCTGTCGCCGTCCTGCCCTGCCAGGAGGAGCTCCCACCGGGTGCCCGGCAGGTCGCCGGTGAAGGACAGCGCATAGCTGTCGCTCGTGGTGCCGCGGCGGATGCTGCGCTCGCCCATCGCCCGCTCGGAGCTGAGCAGCGCGCGCCCGTTCACGTTGGAGGCGAGGAGCCGGCCATAGATCGGCGCCAGGTGCTCGCGGGTCACCAGCAGGTCGGTGGCCTCGGCCCGCACCGCGTCGGGGAGCGCGATGGCGTTGCCGGCGCGCACGTCGCGCGCCGACATCATCGTGGTGGTGGGGACGACGCCGTTCGAGACGGCGAGCGCCTGGTCGGAGCCCAGGATGTCGAACAGGCTGCCGACCAGGCGGTAGTCCTGCACGTCCTCGCGGGCCACGAAGTGGAAGACGAGGTCGCCGTCGGGGCGGGCGTAGCGCCACGATTCGTTGGGCGGGAGCCCGTTGAGGTGCGAGGCGGCCCGCTCGGTCGGCTCGCCGTGACGGATGTAGATGATGCCGCGATCGTCGAAATCGCGATCGTACGAGCGGTAGCGCTCGTCGAAGGCGTAGTGCCGGTGGGTGGAGACGAGCCGGAAGTTCCGGCGGGCGTAGAAGAGCCGGCGGTAATGTTCCCGCACCCGCTCGCCGGGGCGGCGCAGGTCGGCCGCGTCGCGGTCGGCCCAGAACCGCCGCAGCCAGTCGGCCCGCGCCGAACCCCGGCTCGAGTCGAACCCGGCGAGCGTCGTGTCGTCCACCAGCGGGACGAGGTCGCGCCGGAGCCCGTTCACCGACGAGGTGTCGTCGAGCGCGGCGACCTCGTAGTAGGGCCGCTGGCCGTCGAGCGAATTGAGCAGGAACATCGTCCGCGCCTGCTCGAGGAGACCGAGGGCGGTGTCGGCGCCCGGAGCGGCGGTGTAGGCGCGGAAGGCGGCGAGTGCGGAATCGGGATCGCCGGCGAGACGCTCGACCCGCCCGCGCACCAGGAGCACGGCGGGGTTGGCGCCCGCCGCCGTGGCGGCCGAACGACGGAGCGCCTGGAGCGCCAGGTCGAGCTTCACGTTGAGGCGCTGTTCGAGCGCCGTGTTGCCGAGCTCCACCAGCCCGCGCACGAAGCTCGGGTCCACCTCGGCGGCCTTGGCGAAGTCGCCGGCGGCCTTGGTGAGGTGGTCCTTCCGGAACATCGCCTGGATCCCGGCCACCAGCGCGAAGGGCGAGTCGCCGATCGCGTTCTCGGCCAGACCGAGCCCGTACCAGCCGTACGGTTCTTCAGGCGCAAGCTCCGTGGCCCACTGGAACTCGCCAGCGGCGTCGTCGTACGACGCACGGCGCCCGGCGTCACCCAGCTGGAGCGCCAGGAAGCCGAGGCGATAGTGGCGCATCGGGGTGTTGCGGTCGGCCTTGGCCTCGGCGATGAGCGTCCGCTCGAGCGCCCGCAGGGCCACCGTGTCGCGCAGCGGCGCGATCGAGTCGCGGAAGGCCTCGATGGAGTCGCGCTGGGCCGGCGTCTGCGCCACGAGGGGTGCCGCACCGAGCACCGCCGCGACGACCGCCAACACGAATGCCGCCCGCCCCGCGGAGAGGCGGAGCGTGCCGTGTTGCGGACGGAAACGCAGGTGATGTACGAGCGGCATCGCTGTATGGGGAGACGTTAGTGGCCGGGCGGGGTGCACGGGAGGGGCGTGGGTCGTGAGTCGTGAGTCGTGGGTCGTGCGCTCCCGGTCACTCACCTCGCCCCCCCAGCCCACCCACTTCACCTCACAGCGTCATCACCGCATCGCCTCCCCCCTCCCGCCGGAACTCTTACCTCCCCACGAAGACAGCCCGCGCATATCG
>CAMLHU010000284.1 GCA_946479825.1 uncultured Gemmatimonadota bacterium | reverse complement strand
CACCCGGTGGCCAGCGACCGCATGAACTTGGCGCGGTCGGTGGAGTCGTACGGCGTGGCGAACCGCTCGCGGAGCGCGGTGGCGTTCGACCCGACGGCGCGCTGGTCGAACCAGCCGTTGAACTTGCCGTCGGCCGTCAGGGCGCCCTCCACCCGGATGCTGTCCGCGTTGGCCTCCGGCGGCTGCATCGGGAACCGGACCTCCTCCACCGACCCGTCGGTGTGGACCACCAGCCCGAACTCCCCCTGCTCCGGCAGCGGCAGCTCTCCGTACGGCCGGTACTCGGCCGTGAGGTCGGTGTAGGTCGGGCCGCCGGCGCCGTGGACCACGGCGATCTCGTGATCGAACTGGTCGATGGACGGGAGCGTCGTCACCACGTGCCCGTTGGAGCTGAGCAGCACCGGGTCGGCCTGGACGCCCATCGCCCGGAGGGCGGTGACGAAGAGCGTCGCCTTGTCCTTGCAGTCACCGAATCCGGTCGCGACGACCGAGTCGGGCAGCCGCGGCCGGTAGCCGCTGATGCCGAGCGCGATCGAGATGTAACGGATGTCCTGCGCCACGTACTTGTGCACCGCCCGGATCGAGTCGTCGAGCGTCCGCGCGCCGGCCACGAGCTCGTGGACCTTGGCGGCCAGCGCCGGCGTGACGGCGTAGCGATCGCGGGCGAGCCCCGCGTACCACCGGCCGATGTCCCCCCACCCCTCGGGCGACGCGAGCTCGACGTGGCTGATGGCCGTGCTCGAGTCGTAGTTGGCGAAGTCCTCCGCCTTCAGCCGCGCCAGGTCGTGCGCGGCCCAGGTGAGCACCTGCCGGCCGTGCGCCACCCGGGTCTGGCGCGGGAAGCCGAGGTTCCGCTCACGGATGCGGAGCTTCATCCCCGCCGGGGCGTCCACCACGTAGCGCGAGCGCATCGTGGTCTGCGCGTTGGCGATGGACCAGCTCAGGTAGAAATCCCCCGGGAGGAACGGCTTGAAGTCCTCGGTGGTGTAGCTGTAGTCCACCAGCGTGCCCACCGCCACGCCGCTCAGCGACACCCGGAGCTCGTGGCGGTCGGAGTACACCGGGTCGCCCATCTCGGCGGGGACGTCGGTCTCCTGTTCGTGGGCCGGGCCGGCGGAGATCACCGTGCCGTCGGGCTTCACCACCTTGATCCAGTTGAGGTGGAACCGCTCGTGCCCGGGATGCCAGGCGAACGACCATTCCTGCTCGTTGCTCACGGCGTCCTCGGTCAGCACCTGGATCACCTGCCGGTAGGTGCGGGTGACGCGTCCGTCGGTCTCGATGCGCACGATGCCGTCGTCGAGCAGCAGCGCGGAGGCCTCCCCCGGGTGGGCCGCGGGATCGAGCGCCAGCCGGTAGATGGTGTCGGGATCGACCGTCGGGTCGCCGTCGGCGAACGGGAACCCGGAGGCCCCCTGGGCGGCGAGCGGGGCGGACAGGAGGACCAGCACCGCGAGCGGAAGCAGTCGGCGCATATGAAGATGTGGGTTCAGGGGGTGGGGGTGCCGGCGGCCCCGGCACGGGTACCGTCCCACGTTAACGCCCGCCGGCCGGGCCGGCAACCGGCTCAGGTCTTGAGTTCGCGCTTCTTGGCGGCCGGGAACAGGACGTTGTTCAGGATGAGCCGATAGCCCGGCGAGTGCGGATGGAGTGACAGGTCGGTCGGCGGGTCGCCGATCTGGTGCTGCGGGTCCTCGGGGTCGTGCCCGCCGTAGAACGTCCAGGTCCCGTCCCCCCGCTCCCCGTGGATGTACTTGACCCACGGCGCCCCCGGCTCGTCGGCGAGCACGGTCACCTGCGGCTTGAGCCGGTCGCGCCGGAAGGAGGTGGTGATGCCGTAGAAGTCCGGGATCACGTCGCGATGGTCCTGCACCAGCATGGTGTTGACCGGGTCGATCTGCGCGCTGAACGGGAAGAGCGTGAACGACCCGAGCGGCTGTCGCCGCGCCAGGGAATTCACCTGGTGCCCGTCGATGTCCGAGAACTCCGGCACGGTCGGGCTGGTCTCGAGCTCCGCGCCCTGGAACGCCAGCGCCTGGCTCCAGTCCATCTTCCGGCTCGCGTCGGGATCCATCGGCGTGCCGTCGGCGAAGGTCGCGGCGATGTCCACGTGCTCGCTCGCGAGCGCCAGGTCGAGCGTCTCGGTGGCGGTGCACATCGCGAACAGGAACCCGCCCCGCTCCACGAACCCGCGGATCCGCTGCGCCACCGCCCGCTTGGCCGAGGGCACGTCGCGGAAGCCAAGCGCGCGGGCCGTGGCCGTCTGCCGCTGGACCATCTCCTGCAGCCAGGGCGCGCCGGCGTACATCAGGTAGAACTTCGAGTACTGTCCGGTGAAGTCCTCGTGATGGAGATGGAGCCAGTCGCACCTGGTCAGGCCGTCGCCCATCACCTCCGGGTCCCACACCCGGGTGAACTCGATCCCGGCGTACCGGAGCGCCATCGTCACCGCGTCGTCCCACGGCGGCGCGTCGGGGGGCGCGTACACGGCCACCCGCGGCGCCTTCTCCAGCGGGATCGCGTCGGCGTTCCCCTCCCGCATCCCGGCCCGGATCCGGTCGGCGCCGGCCGCGCTCACCGCGGTCGTGGCGACCCCCGCGAGCGCGGCATCCTGGGCGGCGGCGCCGTCGGCCGGCAAGAGGAACGACCCCGACCGATAGTTGAGGAGCCATTCGCCCTTCCCGCCCCGCTCGAGCACCCGGTACGCCACGCCGTACGCCCGGAGATGGTCGGTCTGCTCGTCGTCCATCGGGACGAGGAGAAAGTCGCCGGCGGCGCGCGCGCGGATGAACGGCCCGGCGCTCCGGGGCCACACCGCGAACGCGCCGGCGGCGCTCGCCGCGCGCAGGAAGTCGCGCCGCCTCATCACGCACCCCCGCCGTTCCGCGCCGCCTCAAGCTGGCGCCGCGCCTCCGGCACGACGGCGGCCGTGGGCCAGGTCAGGATCAGGTGCTCGAGCACCGCTACCGCGTCCCCCTTCCGCCCGCGCCGCAGGAGATACCGCGCCAGCTCCGCCGCGGCGGCCGGGGCGGTCGCCGGGGCCTGTGCGCTCGCCGCCGCACGGTAGGCCCGCTCCGCCTCCGCCGTGTCACCCCGCGCCTCGGCGATGCGACCGAGCAGGAGCGTCAGCTCGGCGCCGCCCTTGGCCGCCGGCAACGAAGCCGCGAGCGGCGTGAGCTCGGCCACCGCGCCGGCACTGTCGCCCCGGTCGAGCGACCAGATGCCCTGCCCCAGCGCGGCCAGGGTGTCGGCGGCGATCGGCTGGAGCAGCGCCAGCAG